>CALFGU010000224.1 GCA_937877685.1 uncultured Prevotella sp. | reverse complement strand
ATAGAGATAACGGCATGACCACCATAGAGGTCAAGGTATTCCGTGCCGTTGTCGTCCCACACGCGACAGCCTTCGCCCTTCACAATATTGATGTCGAAGAGGGGATATACGGGGTAGAGAGTCATAAGTCGTAAGGTTATGAGGTTTTGAGGTTTTAGGTTTTAAGGGAAAAAGTTTGAGGTCGCTACGATTAGATGTTTAAGGTTTTGAGGTTCTACACCTGCATAGTCCTTATAACCTAAAAGCGAAGCGCCCTTAAACCCTTATAACCTAAAAAGCTACTGGCTTCAATCGAAGTCCTGCCGATTCTTCCAAACCGAACATGAGGTTCATGTTCTGAACGGCTTGACCGGAAGCACCCTTGAGGAGGTTGTCGATGCAGGAAGTAACGAGAATCTTATCGCCAAAGACGTCCACGTGAACGAGACACTTGTTCGTGTTCACCACTTGCTTCATGTCGATTGCCTTGTCCACATAATGCGTAAAGGTTGCTTCGGCATAGAAATCCTTGTAGAGTTGCACCACGTCCTCTTGGAGGTTATCAACCTTCACTACCGCCGTAGCAAAAATACCACGGGGGAAATCGCCACGGTAAGGAATGAAGTCGATTTCGGCACAGAAGTTGGGCTGTAAGTGCGTCAGACTTTCCTTAATCTCAGGCACGTGCTGGTGATTGAAAGCCTTGTAGATGCTCATGTTACCTGAGCGCCACGAGAAGTGAGTGGTTGCCGCGGGTTTCACACCTGCGCCTGTCGAACCCGTAATGGCGTTCACGCTGATGTCGTTGTTGAGCAACTCTGCCTTAGCAAGGGGCAAGAGAGCGAGCTGTATGCACGTCGCAAAGCAACCGGGATTCGCCACATGGAGAGCTCCGTTGATTTTTTCGCGGTTGAGTTCGGGCAGACCGTAAACGTAGTCGTGGTCTTCGGAAGCTAAGCGGAAATCTTGTGCCAAATCGATGATGCGAACATCCGCAGGGATGTAATGCTCTTGGAGAAACTGCGTGCTCTTGCCGTGACCGAAGCAGAAGAATACGACATCCACCTCCTCAAAAGGCAATTCAGACGTAAAGCGCAAGTCTGTCTCGCCATAAAGTCCGGCATGCACGTCCGTAATCAAGTTTCCCGCATTACTTTCGCTATTCACAAACACAATTTCTGCCGCAGGGTGGTTGAGCAAAAGGCGAATCAATTCGCCAGCAGTATATCCGGCACCGCCGATGATGCCTACTCTGATAAGTTCGTTCATTTTAGAGGTTGTAAGGTTTTGAGGTTTTAAGGTTTTAAGGGGCTACCGCATTGGAAATACTACTCCGCATGGTTCTTAAAACCTAAAAGCGGAGCGACCTTAAATTGTAAGGTTGAGAGATCCTAAGGTTTTGAGGTTTTAAGGAGCTACCGCATTGGGAATACAACTCCGCGTGGTTCTTAAAACTTAAAAGCGAAGCAACCTTAAAACCTTATAACCTCAACAATTAATTTCTATCATCATGGAGGGAGTAATAAGCGCGGAGGGGTGTGCTTGTCACCTTAATGAAGCCCTTAGCCTCGTCAGAAGTCCAACCCTTCTGCGTTTCGCCATACTCACCAAACTTATTCTTCACCAAGTCGTCGGGAGAATCTACGCCTACCGTCTGGAAGGTATAGGGACGGAGTTCAAGAGTTACCTCACCGTTCACATTACGTTGCGAAGAGAGGAGCATGGCTTCCATATCGGGCATAACGGGTTCGAGGTACTGACTTTCGTGAAGGAACATGCCGTACCAGTTAGAGACTTGGTCCTTCCAATACTGCTGCCACTTTGAAAGGGTGTACTTTTCAAGGAAGCGGTGTGCCGCAATGATGAGCATAGGTGCTGCTGCCTCGAAACCAACACGGCCCTTGATGCCAATAATCGTATCGCCCACGTGACAGTCACGACCAATAGCGTAAGCTGCGCCTATTTCTTCGATGGCTTGAATAGCTGCAATCTTGTCTTCATAACGCTTGCCGTTAACTGTTACGATTTCGCCCTTCTCAAAGCCAATCTTGAGGAGTTCGGGTTCTGACTTTGTGGGGTGCTTAAGGTAAGCAGATTCGGGTAGACCTTGGTTGCTGTCGAGCAATTCACCACCACAGATACTTGTTCCCCAAATACCCACGTTATACGAATACTTAAGCTTTGTGAAGTCGGCTGCAAAACCATTTTTATTCAAGTAATCCACTTCTTCCTGGCGTGTAAGCGTATTGTCACGAGTAAGCGTGATGATTTCAACTCCGGGAGCCATCACGAGGAAGGTCATGTCGAAGCGAATCTGGTCATTGCCGGCACCTGTTGAGCCATGCGCGATAGCGTCAGCGCCGATCTCTTTTGCGTAACGAGCAATGGCGAGCGCCTGAAAGATGCGTTCGGAAGAAACAGAAATGGGATAGCAGTTGTTGCGAAGCACATTGCCATAAATCATATAGCGAAGGCTCTTGTCATAATACTCCTGCGTAACGTCGAGTGTCACATATTCCTTCGCACCAAGCTTATAAGCATTTTCTTCATTAGCCTTGAGTTGCTCAGCACTAAAACCGCCTGTGTTTGCACACGCAGCATATACTTCATAACCCATTTCCTTTGCCAAATACATCACTGTATAAGACGTATCTAAACCGCCGCTGAAAGCGACTACTACTTTCTTTGCCATAAAATTATACTATTTATATATGTGTCCTAAATTGCGCTACGCCTGTTCCGGATGCGCATTAATAAAGTCGAGAACGTCCTGGGGAATTTCCACGGGGAGTTTGTCGTTAGGGTGACGTGCGGGGTCGTAAAGCATACCCGTGCAGACGCAATACTTACGGCCTGTGCGCGCAAGGACATCGCAGTTAATACAACAGGGTGCCTCGGGAGTACCACAGCCTTTCCAGTACTCATCATCGTGAGTCAACTCATCAAAAGGCACAGGCACGTAACCCAGACTCGTGTTGATACGCATAACTGCCCCACTGCTGGTCAAACCAAAGATTTTGGCTTGCGGCCAACGCACACGACTCAAACTGAATGCGAGGCGCTTGATGCGCGTAGCGAGATGGTGACCACGGAACTTGGGAACGACAATCAAACCTGAGTTTGCCACGTAATGCTTATTCTCCCAACTTTCGATATAGCAGAAACCCGCAAATTCATCTCCTGCAAGAGCGATAACAGCCTTACGTTCGCGCATCTTCGTTGCGACATACTCGTGTGTACGAGAGGCAATGCCCGAACCGCGCACCTTTGCCGATTCGGTAATAGTGTGTAATATGGTGTCAACATATTTTTCGTGACTCGCGTCTGCGACAATCACTTGAATGCCATCGTTATATTCTTCCATAACGTATTTAGTTTTTGAGTTTATTTTCTGATTGTTAATCTACTATCTGTTGCAGGGCACACAACGTGAGAGTTGCGTAAGCACATCTTCGCGACTGAAACCTTCGCGTATGACTACGATAATCGTGTCATCGCCAGCCACGGTGCCACATATCGCACTGAGGTCGCAATTATCGATTTCTGATGAGACCACTCCCGCATGTCCGGGTTTCGTACGGATTACGGCGAGGTTGCCAGAGAATTCTATGCCGATATAACCCGCTGTGTGGCGATACTCGCTGTAAGTTGAGGGTTTGATAGTGCGACGGTAGTTGGGATTATCGGGAAGCACGTAAGTATATCCGTTAGGCCCCATCATCTTCACGGCATTCAGTTCTCGCAAATCTCGAGAAAGCGTTGCCTGAGTCACGGTGTGGCCCTCGCGCGTCAACTCGCGAATGATATTCTCTTGCGAACTCACCTCGCAGTTGCTCAAAATCATGCGCAACACCGCCAGTCTGTCGTTCTTTCCTTTCATAGTCTAATTAGAATTTGTGAAGCAGGCGCAAATTTACATTCTTGTTTTTAAGTGCACAATACTTATGTGAATAATTTTTCTGTATATTCACAAATTTTTTGCATAAATGTATAATCGCATATCTATATCTGCTACGTCCCACACCTTTTTGAGAGGTGCTAATTGCCTCATTTGCCTGCTTTTCTATGACCTGTAAAACAGGGCATCTGAAAAAGCAAAAACAATATGAGATATACCGCGCACAAAGTTACTTATCCGACGCACAATAAATAACTTTGTTTTTACGAAAACTGAACTTATTTTTTGCAGGTGGGTGTTGGGCGGAGAATTATGCCTTTTCGTTGCTATTTATATTCGCTTTGAAATGCGTATCTTTGCAACATGCAAGTGAATATCGAACCTTCTTGGGCGGCTCGCTTACAGCGTGAGTTTGCTGCCCCATACTTCTCCAACCTTGTGGAATTTGTGCGCTCGGAATATGCTTCGGGCACCTGTTATCCGCCTGGGCGCGACATTTTTAAGGCTTTTGACCTCTGCCCTTTTGATGACGTGAAAGTCGTTATCTTAGGTCAGGACCCTTATCACGAACCTGGTCAGGCGGAAGGTTTGTGTTTTTCCGTGGCTGAGGGAGTGGCACATCCGCCCTCGTTGCGCAATATTTTTCAAGAGGTGAAAGCCGACCTCGGCACTCCCGTCCCCGTGTCGGGAAGTCTCAGACGCTGGGCAGAGCAAGGGGTACTATTGCTCAACGCCACCTTAACCGTGCGCGCCCATCAGGCAGGGTCTCATCAAGGCAAGGGTTGGGAGCAATTTACCGACGCCGTCATCCGCCATCTTGCCGAAGAAAAGGAACACCTTGTCTTCATCCTTTGGGGGAGTTTCGCTCAGAAAAAAGGCGCTTTCATCGACCGTTCGCGCCATCTCGTGCTCCAATCCGCCCATCCCTCTCCCCTCTCCGCCTACCGCGGATTTTTCGGCAATCATCACTTTACCCTCACCAACGATTACTTGCGCAACTGGGGAAAGGGCGAAATTGTTTTTTAAATAGTATTTGATTTACGATGATGAAACGCAATATATTTCTTTTCCTTATGTGTGTTTGTATGACCTCTCAAGCACAACACATTCAACTTAAGGCTGGTGGAGGTTTGTCTAAGTTAGACAGCCAGTCAAGTGCAGTTCCTGCATGGCGATTGGGAGCTGGTTATGAATTGGAGTTTGACCAACATTGGACATTTTCTCCTGCGCTTGTTTTTGCCATAAAGGGGTGGGAAAACCCCGATGAAACCGTGTATAAAAAGGATAATGAGGGCAACATTATGACGAATCCCGAAACGGGAGCGCCACTCACGGGCGTGAAGAATACGGAGACGGTGACCTATCACGTAGAAATGCCCCTTTTGTTCAATTATTATCTCCGCACCAAGGAACGTCAGTACGTAGTTTTCTCAGCGGGTCCCTACCTCGCCTATGGCATTTCGGGCAAAACGAAGGTTAAGGGCGACACCGACCGACAAGGGGCAGAGCGATTCTATTATGACTACGACCCATTAAAAGATGGCGATGCCAAACGCTTTGAAGCGGGAGTGCAACTGGGAGCGGGCTATCAGTTTAGCAATGGCATTACCGCTGGAGTCGATTTCAATTACGCCTTCACCAAGGTTATAGGCAACCGTAAGCCTGTTTCGGCGTTGCTGAGCTTTAGCTATATGTTCAGAGGTAAATAGATTTTGAAAAAGAGATAACATAGGGAGCAGTCACAAAACAACTTTCATACCCCCTCCCCGCTTACGCGGTACTCCCCCTATCTTAAGGGGAGAGAAGAGTTAGATACTTCCGCTAAAAACTCAACTGAATAGCCCAGATACTTATTTGACTGACATACCATGTTGAATGCTGTCCGCATGGTGCTCTCCCCTTAAGATAGGGGGAGTACCTCCGTAGGAGGGGAGGGGGTATGACACGAATGTACTATGCCGACCTCTTATATTATCTCCTTTCTCTTTCATCCTCCTCAATATTTAAATAAAAAATGTTACCTTTGCAAGTTGAAATGTCAATGCATAGATGAAGGATAAGATACATATCTATGGCGCGCGCGTTCATAATTTGAAAAATGTGGACGTTGAAATTCCGCGCAATAGTCTTACCGTTATCACGGGTTTAAGTGGTAGCGGCAAGAGTTCGTTGGCATTTGACACTCTCTATGCTGAGGGTCAGCGTCGGTATATTGAGACGTTTTCTGCCTATGCGCGCAATTTCCTGGACAACCTTGAGCGCCCCGATGTGGATAAGATTACGGGCTTAAGTCCAGTGATTAGCATCGAACAGAAGACTACGAACAAGAATCCGCGCTCTACGGTGGGCACTGTGACGGAGATTTACGACTTCCTCCGTCTGCTCTTTGCCCGTGCGGGAGAGGCGTATTCTTACTTAACGGGGGAGCGCATGGTGAAGTACACCGAGGAGCGCATTCTCCGACTCATCCTTGAGGAATATGCTGAGCGCAAAATCTATCTGCTTGCGCCGCTTGTGCGCAACCGTAAGGGGCATTACAAGGAGTTGTTTGAAAGCATCCGCAAGAAGGGTTTCCTGCATGTTCGCGTAGATGGTGAACTGCGTGAGGTAGTTCAGGGCATGAAACTCGACCGCTATAAAAATCATGACGTAGAGGTTGTTGTCGATCGCCTACTTGTGCGCGACAAAGACGAAGAGCGCTTGAAGAAAAGCGTACACCACACTCTTGAACAGGGAGATGGCCTCATGATGGTGCTCGACATGAGCGACGAAGCGGGAAAGGCGCGCTACTTAAGCAAACAATTGATGTGCCCCACGACAGGTTTGGCGTATCGTGAGCCAGCGCCGCACAACTTCTCGTTTAACTCTACGAGCGGTGCCTGCCCGAAGTGTAACGGACTCGGTTATGTCAACGTCATTGACTTTGAAAAGGTGTGCCCCAACCCTTCTCAATCCATCCGTGAGGGAGCCCTTGCGCCCTTAGGCAAATATCGCAACGCGCTTATCTTTTGGGAGGTGGAAGCAGTGCTGATTAAGCACGGCGCCACCTTAACGACTCCCGTTGAGGAGTTGCCCGAGGAGGCGATTGACGAAATCTTGAACGGCAGTCCGGATCGTTTGCGCATCCCTGCAAGTATTGCGAAGACGAGTGATGATTACTACGTGGAGTTTAACGGACTCGTGAAGTACATCCAGCAGATGGCGGATAGCGAAATGACGGCGGCGGCGCAGAAGTGGGCAGACCAGTTCTCGACTACGGCAGAGTGTCCGCAATGTCACGGAGCACGCCTCAACGCTGAGGCACTTTCTTACCGCTTTGCGGGAAAGAACATCTACGAACTCGCTTCGATGGACATTCAGGAGCTCTATGAATTCTTGGAAGGTGTAGAAGACCAACTCGACACTAAGAGCAAGGCGATTGCTACGGAGATATTGAAGGAATTGCGCACGCGTTTGAAGTTCCTACTTGACGTAGGGTTGAATTACCTTTCCTTATCGCGCTCCACAATGACCTTGTCGGGCGGCGAAAGTCAGCGTATTCGCCTCGCCACTCAGATTGGTTCGCAACTCGTCAACGTGCTCTACATCCTGGATGAACCTTCCATCGGATTGCATCAGAGAGACAACGTGCGCTTAATTGACTCGCTGAAAAGTCTGCGCGACACGGGCAACACGGTGGTAGTTGTAGAACACGACGAAGATATGATGCGCGCGTCGGATTACGTTATCGACATGGGTCCGAGAGCAGGACGCTTGGGCGGAGAAGTAGTATTTCAAGGTACCCCCGAAGAAATGCTCCGCACGCATACCTTAACGGCGGGTTACTTAAACGGAGAACTCGCTATTGAAGTTCCAAAAGTGCGTCGCCCAGGAAATGGAAAATTCTTGCGACTTAAAGGCTGTCGCGGAAATAACCTGAAGGGCGTGGATGTTGACTTCCCCTTGGGTACATTACTATGCGTGACGGGTGTTTCGGGTTCTGGAAAATCCACACTCATTAACGACACGCTCCAACCCATACTCTCGCAACATTTCTACCGTTCCTTGCGAGAACCTTTGGCGTATGACAGCATTGAAGGCTTAGAACTGATAGACAAGGTGGTTGCCGTGGACCAAAGTCCTATTGGTCGCACGCCGCGTTCAAATCCTGCCACCTACACGGGCGTATTCTCTGACATCCGCACCTTGTTCGTGGAACTCCCCGAGGCAAAGATGCGTGCCTACAAGCCTGGTCGCTTCTCCTTTAACGTAAAGGGTGGGCGCTGTGAAACATGTAAGGGCAACGGGTTCAAGACGATTGAGATGAATTTCTTGCCCGATGTTTACGTACCCTGTGAAGCATGTCACGGCAAGCGTTACAATCGCGAGACACTCGAAGTGCGCTTCAAGGGTAAGAGTATCAGCGATGTCTTGGATATGACCATCAACCAAGCGGTTGAGTTCTTTGAAAATGTACCACACATTCTGCACAAAATTAAAACCTTGCAGGACGTCGGACTTGGGTATATCAAACTCGGACAAGCCTCAACCACACTCTCGGGTGGGGAAAGTCAGCGCGTGAAACTCGCTACGGAACTCTCCAAACGCGACACGGGGCAAACGATATACATTCTCGACGAACCCACTACGGGTCTCCACTTCGAAGATATCCGCGTGTTGCTCGGCGTACTCAATCGTTTGGTAGAAAAAGGCAATACGGTCATCGTCATTGAGCACAACCTCGACGTCATCCGCGCAGCCGACTACATTATAGACATGGGGCCCGAAGGCGGTCGCGGAGGCGGTCAACTCATTGCCTGTGGCACCCCCGAAGAAGTTGTGAAGAAGGGCGTAGGTTACACTGCCCAGTTCCTGAAGCAGGCTTTGGAGCGCTACAAAACCTCACAAATAAAATAAGACCTTGTATTTTGCCAAAACAAGCAGTTTTAAGGTTGTTAGACTAATTTCATTGTCTTAAAACAACAAAATCGCCAAGCTTCTTGTTTTTATTGTCTATAAATTTTAATTTTGCTACGCATAAAACGAAGTACAATGGAAATTTTGACAAGAAAATACTATGCAGATAAGGTAGATTCATGGATTGGCAAAGGTAACATTATCGTCCTTGTCGGACCTCGTCGTGTAGGTAAGAGTTACATTCTTAAAGACTTCATTCAAAGACATTCACAAGAAAAGGATATTAACGTCATCTATGTAGACAAAGAAAAAAAAGTTTTCAAGAACATTAAGACTAAGGATGATCTTGATAACTACATTGAACGTTATTTCCAACCGCAGATGCATAACTATATTCTTGTGGATGAGGTTCAACAGATTGAGAACTTTGAGGAATGTATATGTAGTTGGTACACGGAAGAAAATACTGACGTTATCATTACTGGAAGTAACTCAAAAATGTTATCTGGTGACCTTTCTACCCTATTAGCAGGTAGATATATAGAAATCCGTGTTCATCCATTAACCTATACTGAGTTCTTGGAATTCCATAATCTTCAGGAAAGCGATGACGCTTTGATGAAGTATTTGAACTATGGCGGTTTGCCAGGTCTTCGGAGTATCGGGGTTGATAATGATGAACATGTTTGGACATATTTGTCTAGTGTATTCAACACCATAGTACTTAAGGACATCATTGAACGTCATGACATTCGCAATGTTGCATTCTTGAACAATCTAATTTCTTTCTATTCAGACACAACGGGTAAGTTGACTTCGGCAAATAGTATTTCCAAGTACATGAAATCGCAGGGAGAGAATATTTCTAGCAATCTTATTCTGCTCTACAGAAGTTTCTATGAAGAGGCTTGTTTACTGAATTCCGTTTCGCGGTATGATATTCATGGTAAGAGACTATTAGAATCTAATGAAAAAGTATACTGGGATGATTTAGGGCTTCGCAATCATAAAGCCGAAGGCAGTATGGATTCATACATTGAAAAGGTTATTGAGAATGCTGTGTACAAACATTTGTGCTTTTTAGGTTATAAGGTGCAGGTGGGTATACTTGGTGCTGGCGAAGTTGATTTTGTTTGCACAAGAAAGAACGAAACGGTGTATGTACAAGTTACCTATTTGATGGGAGAGCAGACGACTCGAGACAGAGAATTTGGTCCCTTGAAAAAGATTCATGATAATTATCCCAAATATGTGATAAGTGCAACTCCCCTCTTAACGTCAAGAGATGAGGATGGAATTAAGCATATTTCATTAAGGGAGTTTTTCTGCAAAGGTTTTCAAGAATAGCGTTGCATTATAGAGGGAATTCCCTTTGAAGAATAGGAGGGATATACCCCATCTCATTATGAATTAATAATCTTTTAATTTAATAACACTTTAACTCTTAAAAATTTATGTTTGAAGGACAACCTAAGGGCTTATTCGCCCTTGCCCTTGCCAATACCGGAGAGCGTTTCGGTTACTACACGATGTTGGCAGCATTTGTGCTTTTCATGCAGGACAATTTCCTTATGGATGGTGCAGAAGCGGGAAGTTATTATTCTAACTTCTTGATGTTCGTTTATTTCTTGCCTCTTGTTGGTGGTATTCTTGCTGACAAGTTGGGTTATGGCAAAATGGTGACGATTGGTATCACTGTCATGTTCCTCGGTTACTTGCTCCTTTCAGTTCCTTTGGGAAATGGCGACACCGCTCTTTGGGCTGTAGTTGGTGCGCTCGGACTCATTTCTTTGGGTACAGGACTCTTTAAGGGTAACCTCCAAGTTATGGTAGGTAATCTTTATGACGATCCTAAGTATGCCAACAAGCGTGACGCTGCATTCTCACTTTTCTACATGGCCATCAATATTGGTGCACTCTTTGCGCCTACTGCAGCCATCAAGATTATGGAATATGGTCAGCAAACGCTTAAGATGGATCCTGCAGAGTCTTATCACCTTGCTTTTGGTGTAGCTTGTGTTTCGCTTATCATTTCTATGATTATCTATTTCGCGTGTCGCCCCATGTTTAAGCACGTTGAAGGTAAAACAGCTAAGAAGGACGACAAGAAGGTTGAGGCAGCACCCGTTGAAGAACTCACTCCTTCAGAAACAAAAGCACGCGTCGTTGCACTTTGCCTCGTATTCGCAGTAGTAATCTTCTTCTGGATGGCCTTCCACCAGAATGGTTTGACGCTTACTTACTTTGCCAACGAATTTACAGAGAAGACAGCTACAGGTTTCTTGGGTTCACTCTTTAACGTATGGAACCTTATTGCTGTTATCATTGCTGTATATGCAGGTTTCTCTATTTTCCAGAGCAAGACTTCAAAGGCTAAGGCCATTTCTGCGGTAGTTGCTGTTGCTGCTTTGGCGTTCTTCGGTTATCAGTATTACACAACGGCATCAGACGTAGTAGCTGTTGACGCTAAGTACTTCCAAACGTTCAATCCTTTCTATGTAGTAGCGCTTACTCCTGTTAGTATGGCCGTGTTCTCTTACTTGGCTTCTAAGGGCAAGGAACCTTCTGCTCCCCGTAAGATTGCTTATGGTATGCTCATTGCTGCTATTGGTTTCATTGTAATGGCTTATGGTTCTATGGAACTCCTTTCTCCTGCTGCACAGAAGGTAGCGGGTGCAAATGGAACGTTTGTTTCTCCCAGTCTTTTGATTAACACGTACCTCGTGCTCACATTTGCAGAACTCTTCCTTTCACCCATGGGTATTTCATTCGTATCTAAGGTGGCTCCTCCCAAACTCAAGGGTTTGATGATGGGCGGTTGGTTCGTAGCAACTGCTTTGGGTAACAAACTCACTGAAGTAGGTTCTGCATTCTGGGGCGATCTTCCCTTGATTTATGTATGGGGCATCTTCGTAGTTCTCTGCCTCATCTCTGCACTCTTCATGTTCGTCATGATGAAGCGCTTGGAAAAGGTGGCATAAGGAATTTGCTCTTTATAAAGACCCAAATGGGGTGTACCGTAATGCTTGTGGCATTGGGTACACCCCATTTTTTTGTGGGTAAATTACGCTAAATCCGAGAATATTCTTACCTTTGCGCTTGTAGAAGTGGTTTGCACATTGCTGCAATGAAAAGGGAAACAGGTGAAAGTCCTGTACAGTCCCGCTGCTGTGAGTTCCATCGTCGTAAGCACAAGATGCCATTGATTCGCAGAGAATCGAGAAGGCGTGCTTGCAGGAACAAGTCAGAAGACCTGCCACTTCGGTGTCATACAGTCGCACTCTCGCGGAAGGGTTTCGACTGGGGGTAATACAATTAGTAAGTTACGCGCTCCTATAAGAGGATTTGTGCGCCTTAAAAGTATTACCGTAATTCCTATAATACATACAAGGAATGCAGCCTCCGCACTGCATTCGAGGATGACCCTTTCTTGTGAAAATTGAAGGGGTTCGCATGCACCTTTTTATTATGCGTCGCCATGTCGTAACACTCCTGGTTGCCTTGTCGTTACTGTTATATCCATTTATAACGGTAACAGGACAGGCATTGTCTGACACGTTGCTCCAAGAGGCCGTAACCATTGGCATTAAAAGAGATGCCACCCTGCGCACGTCTGTCCCCGTGTTCCGTCTTGACTCAACAGCCTTGCGCAGGTCTGGCGCCACGGACATTACTACAGCCTTGCGCCACCTTGCTGGAGTCAACCTGCGCGATTATGGAGGTGCAGGCGGACTGAAGACAGTAAGTGTGCGCGGCATTGGTGCTACTCACACCGCCGTTACTTACGACGGCATGCCTATGGCCGACACGCAAGGAGGAACAATAGACGTGTCGCGCTTTGCCTTTGACCTCGTGCACACCCTCCGCCTTGACATTGCCGACGCAAGTCCCTTGCTCACCCCCGTCAGAAGCATGGCGGCGGCAACGTTAGACATTGGCAGTACTGCCGAAGGTACCCATAACAACGTGTCTTCTTTCCAACTTCGCACAGGTTCTTGGGAATTGCTAAATCCCTCCATTACGGTTCGCCGAAAGGTGAATGAGAAGCATGCCGTGGGAGGCGCGGCGTCGTATTCGTTGAGCAACAACAACTATTCCTTTCGCCTGCGCAACGGGAATACTTCTTCCACCGAGCGCCGCCATAACTCGCGCCACCAAAGCGCAGTGGGCGAACTGAATTGGGCATTCCGCCCCGACTCACTCCGAGGGGTGCGCACGAAGGTCTATTTCTCCGACACCCACAGCCGACTCCCCGGTCCCGTAGTGCTTTACAATAGCGAGAACAAGGAACAGTTGGGCGAAACACTCCTATTTGCGCAATCGCGTTTTGATTATACGGGCAAGACGGTGCATGCCTTTGCCGCCCTTAAGGGACAGCGCCAGGAGCATCGCTATACAAATCCCGACCCGCAGTATCCTGAGGGCGCCTTAACGCGCAAGTATCGCCAATCCGAGGCGTATGCTACGGGGGGAGTAAGTTACAAAATGCTTCCTTCGTTGTCGGTGGCTTACGCCATGGATTATTTCTACAACCATCTCGCAACGAATCTCACGTCTGCCGACAACGCTGCGCGCCACACCTTGCTTCAGGCCGCCTCCTTGCGTCTTCAGCACCCCAAACTCACAATTACCGCCCGCCTCACGGCGCATCATGCGTGGAACAAGGCGCCAAAAATAGCGGATTCACCGCGGAATTTAAGCGAATTCTCTCCCTCCCTCTCCCTTTCGGCACATCCCTTTGATGAGCACTTTACGGTGCGCGCCTTTTATAAGGATTATTACCGCCAACCAACTTTCTCTGAAACGTATTTTTATCACCTTGGCACCCCCATGCTCAAACCCGAACGCACACGTCAGGTGGGCATCGGAACAACTTGGCAAGGTAAATTAGGAAAAGAGGGTCCCGCCCTCCGCTTCACCATTGACAGGTTTTATAATGACATTACCGACAAGATTTCTTCCGTACCCTACAACCTCTTTGTGTGGCGCACGGAAAACAGAGGCAAAGTCATCATCAAGGGTCTTGACATTACGGCGCAAATCAACCAACGCTTGGCGCCACATCACTCCCTCTTGCTCTCGGCAAACTATTCCTTTCAAGACGCTACCGACAGAACGTCGCCTACCGATAACTCTTACGGAAAACAATCGGCTTATCTGCCCCGACATAGTGGTGCGGCACACCTTGTTTGGGAAAATCCGTGGCTCAATTGCGGACTTAATTTCTCGGGCGCCTCATCGCGTTGGGCGACAAACAATCATGCGCCCAGCACTCGCCTTTCGGGTTATGGCGAACTCGGACTTACGTGTTACCGCAACTTTAACCTGCCCACGGGAGTCTTGAAGACAAGCCTTTCGCTCCATAATTTGCTCAACAAAAACTATGAAATTGTGCGCCGTTACCCCATGCCTACGCGCCGCTTCGTCATTACGTTGGCCTATAGTCTTTAAAATGGAGACTCTTTATTTTGACAAAAGAACATAGGTCTTTGGACAGAACTACTTTATCTTTGGACAGAAGAACAAAAGAACAGAAAAAGCAATGCGACAAACATAAATTTATGTACTTATGTTCTTTTGTCTAAAACACAAGTCGAGGCAGAAGCACTTTGTCTTTGGACAGAAGAACAAAAGAACAGAAGAGGCAACGTGACAAACATAAATTTATGTACTTATGTTCTTCTGTCAAAAGATAAAGTTCTTCTATCAAAGACACACCCCCTTTTGTTAAACACACAACCTCTTTCACCAAGAAACACATGTCTAACCATCCAAAACACTAACATTATGCACACACTTATGCGTTACCTCCTTCCCCTTATCAGCCTACTTTTCGTAGCTTGTTCTTCATCCGATGAAACGCCAGCGCCTCCCCCTGCGCCCGCTTCCGCTTCCTTCTACGTCATTAACCAAGGTTCTTATTACGATGGCATAGACGGCAGCATCAGTGCGGTGAATGCGGAGACGGGTGAGGTCGTTAGCGATGCCTTTATGGCAAAGAATGGCGTGAGCCTCGGAGGTTCTCCTCAGGCAGGCACTTCCTATGGCAACATGCTTTATGTTCCCGCCCAGGAATCCAATCGTGTGTGGGCTTTAGATGCGAATGACTTGTCGGTTGTGGGAACCATTACAACGAATGTCCCTACGGCGGTTTCGGCAACCTCTGATTACCTCTTCGTAACGAATAACGACGGTTATCTTTCGGTGTATCATCGCGAGGACTTGAGTTTGGCGAAGCACATAGCCGTAGGTCCGAATCCCAGTAACATGACCATTTCGGGGCAAGAACTTTTCATCAGCATCTCCGACGGGTTTAATTATCCCACTTACGCAAATGGCTACCGCTTAGCGCGACTTTCGCTCGCAGACCTCACTTTGGGCGATGACATTGCGGTAGGCATGAACCCCGGACAGTTGCTTACGGCCACGGATGGCACACTCATCCTCGTGTGTCGCGGAGATTATGCCGAAACGGTCTCAAAGGTGTATAAAGTGGACCCACAAACGGGTTCGAGCACCTATATTTGTGACGGCTCTTTCATTACCCTTCAAGGCGAAAAGTTATTGGTGATTAATGCCGTTACGGATTGGACGACCTATGAAACGATAAACACCTATAGTGCTTATGACGTGCGTACGGGAGCCCTACTTACAGACAACCTTCTCAAAGATCCGCTCCCCGCAATGCCTCTTGCCATTCAGTGTGCCCCTGGTGGCGACATCTATGTGACTTCTCAACTCTCGCTTTACGATTACACTTCGCCCGGACTCTTATTCCATTACGACGCTGAGGGACATTTCAAGGCGCAATACACCGTAGGCACGTCGCCCTGTGGCATTGTCTTTTGATGGAGTGCTACTTATAATTGACTATTCTTTTCAGAACACGAATCTCACGAATTTCACAAATAACCAAGCGGTGTTGTTAGCGACCGAGGTCTGGCAAACTTTCATAAAATAGAGATTAGAACCGCACTCTTTTTCAAAGAAAAAAGACACCCCGAAACACCCCTCTCACAAACTCTTAAAGAAAGCGAACGAAATTACTTATTAGACGCCCTATAAGTAATTTCGTTCGCTTTCTTAGTGGTTTTGTTTTCACACCCTCAGTTCTCGTAACGTATCCATGAGGATTTGAGGGCGAAAAATGGGTATTTAGCGCTTGCGCAACTTCAACGCTTCGCCGTCAAAGTTGACGATGCAAGTTTCTCCCTTTTTGAGATGGATGGCAGCGGTAAGTTCGCCGTAGCGCACGTTACATGTGCCCTCCTGAGTGGCTTTGATGCGTGCCTCAGCAAGTTTGCCTTCCTTCCAATCAATATCTACGTAGAAGGCACCGCGAGCACGGAGTCCCTGAATGCTACCTTCCGCCCACGCATCGGGCAAAGAGGGGAGCAAATGAATGCAACCCGCATGACTCTGTAGGAGCATTTCGGTCACACCTGCCGTACCGCCGAAATTACCATCGATTTGGAATGGAGGATGTACGTCCCAAAGGTTGTCGGCTGTGCCATTCTTAAGCAAGTTTCCGAAAAGTTTGTACGAACGATTGCCATCGTGGAGACGCGCCCACTGATTGAGTTTCCAACCCATACTCCAGCCCGTCGCACCATCCCCTCTGTGGTCCAAAACTACCTTTGAAGCCGTAGCAAGTTCGGGAGTGGTGATGGGAGATATCGTAGAACCGGGATGCAAACCGAAAAGGTGGTTCACATGTCGGTGTTGGTCGTTAGGATCGTCAATATCCGTGCTCCATTCTAAGAGCTGGCCATAACGACCTACCTTATAAGGCACCATAGCTTCGAGCATGCCTTCCCAAATTGCCACCTTGTCGGCATCAACGCCCAAGATGTTTGCGGCAGCAATGGCTTGCATGAGGTTTTCACGGATGACGGCATGCGTAAACGTCGTACCCTCGTCAATAGGTCCGTGTTCGGGCGAAGTGGAAGGTGCAGCAGTCATTGTTCCATCGGGTTTCAACCACAAATAATCCTCAGAGAAGAGTGCGCATCCCTTGATTAAGGGGTAGGCAGTCTTACGAAGGAACTCTTCATCGCGAGTAAAGTCGTAATATTCCCAAAGGTGTGTCGCCAACCAGGCAGCTGCTACGGGATTATAGTTCCAACTCATGTCCTGACTCTCAAGTGGTGCCGTGAAACCGAAGATGTTTCCGGAAATACCGGCAGCCCATCCGCGCGCTCCCCAATAGGCTTTTGCGGTAATCTTACCGGGTTCTTCAAGAGTGCGGATAAAGTCGGTCAAAGGCTCAGCACATTCCGCTAGATTCGTGGTTAGCGCGGGCCAATAATTCATTTGGAGGTTGATGTTATTGTGATAGTCCACACGCCAAGGACCATCCACATTGTTATGCCAGATACCCTGAAGATTGGCAGGGAGATTACCGGGACGAGAAGAAGAAATGAGGAGGTAACGTCCGAAATGGTAGTACAATTCTTCGAGTCCAGCATCCTTTGCTCCCTGACGGTAAGCGGCAAGTCGCTTATTCGTGGGGAGGTCTGAGGTTTCGCCCTTCAAGGTAAAGTTTACGCGATTGTAGAGTGAGGTGTAATCCTTCACATGTCGGTCAAGAAGCTTGGCATAATCCATCTTCGCCGCCTTCTTCATCCACTTGGCAGTAGTCTTTAAGGGTTCCACGCCCACGTATGCCTTCGGATCGGAATAGTCAGGCTTGAAGTTGATTTTATAATCCGTGTCGGCAGTCAAGAGGAAGACAACGGCGTCGGCACCTTCCACCTTCAACTTACCATCCGTAACCTTCACGCTTCCGCCTTCCACCTTTGCCTGAATGCGTACGGCATATTCCATGCCGTTATTATCCAAGCGACCGCTGAAAAGGATGCCAGCGTCACCATCTGCGGTTATAGCACCCTCAGAACAGGGATTGTGCGTATAACCTAAGAGCAAGTTTTGCATACCTGCCTTATCGGCAGAAAAACGTACGGCCAAGACATTCTCAGGAAACGAAACGAAGCTCTCACGACGGTAATTCACGCCCTCATATTCGTAAGAAACCGTAGCAACAGCACGATCGATGTTCAACTCTCGGCGATAGTTTTTCACCTTTGAGGCATCAGCGCCCGTAGTTGTTTCAATCAAGAGTTCACCCAAGGTTGTGAACGAACCAAATCGGAATTCGGGTTCGCGCCATGCCTCATAAGGAACGGGGGAATTAAAGTTCTGCGCCGTAAGTCGGGCTGCCTTTTGCTGATTTCCGTCAAGGAAGGCCTGACGTATCGTATCGAGCAGATGAGCAGACTGTTTGTTGACATTCCAATAATGTGCCGCGCCCTTAGCTGTGCCAGGACCACCACGCCAAAGCGTTTTCTCGTTCAAGGTAATGCGTTCCGTCGCCACAGAACCGAGAATATTGGCACCAATCGAACCATTGCCGATAGGCAGTGAGCGATACTCCCACTCACGGTCCGGATTCCAGTTGCCATCTCCCGCAGCAATGGGTTTTTCTCCGTTCTTGTACTTGTCAGGATTGGCAGAATACCAAATTTCCTTACCTTTGAGCGACGTAGGTTCGTCAAACCAAACGACATGTTGCGCCCACGCCGAGGCAACTCCCATAAAGGCAAGCGCAGCAACGAGTAAACTCCTTTTTTTCATAGGTATATAAATTTAATGTGAGTACTTTCCTTGCAAATGTAAGCAATATCTGCATTTTTTAGGGGTAGAATCCGAAAAAAGTTTAATTTTGTTTTGTCGGAATTACAAGTTCCAGTATATTTGCTCGTGAAAAATGGTCAGAAGTGCCTACAACCCTTCTGGTTTTCAAGATTTAGGAATTTATTAACCCTTAACACATAAATTATATGAATAAGACAGAACTCGTAAATGCTATTGCACAAGGTGCAGGTTTGACTAAGGCAGATTCTAAGAAGGCTCTTGACGCAGCTCTCGAAGCTATTGCTGGTGCTTTGAAGAATAAGGAAGCTGTTGCGCTTCTTGGTTTCGGTACTTTCTCAGTTAACGAACGCCCTGCTCGTGAAGGTATCAACCCTGCAACTAAGGAAAAGATTGCTATCCCCGCTAAGAACGTGATTAAGTTTAAGGCTGGTAGCGAATTGGCAAACTCAGTAAACTAATTGTTTATTGCCGAGAGGCAACATGCTTTGCCGTGAGGCAAGGCTGTTTTCATTGATTATAATCAGACAGGTTGTGGTTTCTCTCTCGCCACAACCTTTTTTGTATCTGTGAAAAACGAGGATTGAAGTCCCCACCCCGTTTCGAATCATTGCCCATCCCCATGCCCGCACCAGGCATAAGAAGAGCGCGCAGGTCGTTCCCATTAAGGAATAACCTACGCGCTCATTTTGCTATTCTTAAAAGTGAGTTCCACAAGAGGCTCACGTTCGCGAGCAACTGCCACGCTTATTCACGAAAGACTGTTTTTTCTTCAATCACGAACGTTTCTTCATAATCATCTTGAGACGCACCATCTTCAAAGTCCTGACCGCTCAGGCGCTTGTAAATCACCACCAGCATGACATAAGTAAATGCCATTGCGGGGTACATACCAATGCAACACAAGATTACCCCAATAATCATCAACACAAAAGCGACAACCCCAAATCCTAAGAGCGTCAACACATTTCCTTCAGTAGCTTTCCAACTACGTTCGATAGCTTCACCAATGCCCATTTCAGGATTATCTACAATATAGATGGGCGCTAAGATAAGGCGGGGACCAATGAAGAAACCTGGGATGATGCAGAGCATGAAAGCAACAACAGTTAAAATTTGCGTAATGAAATTCGTCACAAAATAACGAAGCACATACGACACAGTCATAGGTTCACGCACATTCTTTGCGTGATAAAATATCTCTTGGAAGATATACAACATAAAGCATGCCTGCGGAATGGTCAGGATTAACGACCAGAAAAAGGAGAAGACTTGTGCATCTTCAGGCGCAGGTCCTCCGTGCCACAAGAGGAAGGAAGGCAACTGTTCTAGAAACGCAAAGACCATTGTCATTGCAAAACACAACAAACTGAGTTTCACCCAATTTTTCTTGAACAATTCTTTCGTTTCGTCAATAACGGAAGTAAAATCTAATTCGTATTTCATAACCAATGTCTTTTAAAATAATGTAACTTACCCCGCAAAGGTAGCACAATATTCTAACCCACCTGCACATTCCCCCAAAAACTTTCTTCAAGCGTCAAAAATTCACCCCTGTTTGAGGCGGTCGGGGGAATAAAACTGCCTTTAAAAACCGCCTATCTGTTGGACGTAAAAATATATCTGACTTCACAAAAACAAAGAGTAACAGAATCGCTCCTAAGTCTCAAAGAAAATCGATTCTGTTACTCTTTGTTTTTCATCTTATTATCTACGTCGCAACTATCTGATTTTCTGTATATTTAGAAAATTCCTCAGTTGCTACATACTTACTCAAAAAACTGGCGCCAATCGTCCTTTTTGCCCTTCTTCTTGGGGCGCTCTGGTACGGGAGAGGTTGCCTGCTTCTTGCCTTTCTTTGACTTCTTCTCGAAGTTCGCTACCTGGGGTTCAGGTCTGCCTTCGCGGCGCGCAGCTCTTGCTTCGCGGATAATCTCTCGGCGGTTGGGGCGCGTGGGTTCGTCGGGGTGGCGGTTGGCTTTATCACGCTTCACCTCGTCGGGCGTGCGCTCAGCGCTATCTACCACTACGGGGCGGTCGCCCACCTTGGCGTTGCGCATCTTCTTGAGTACGATGTCGCCATAACGCTCGGGCACTTCAAAGAAGGAGCAACTCGCCGTCAAATCTATGCGTCCGATTTCCACACCTTTGACATAGCGACTCACAAGGTTGATGATTTCACGCGCATAGAAGTTGTCGCGCTTCCCGAAATTGATGAAGAGGCGCACGTAGCCGTCTTCCGCCTTGCGGGGTCCCTTTTCGCGCGAACGCGCTGGGCGTTGCTTGCCCTCAGTTGCCTTTTGCTTCTCCGCCTTTTCGGAGGGTTGCTCAATCACTGGGGCATTCTTGTAATACGCCAAGAAATGGCCGAACGACTGACTCACAAGGCGCTTAATAACATCCTCCTTGGAGAGCCAATCTAACTTGCGGAACACCTCGGGAAGGAAGGGCGCAATCTGATTTTCATCTACCTCAACGTGCTCTAACTGATCGATGACGCGGTAAAGTTGTTTCGCGCAAATCTCTTGGGGATCGGGAAGCGTGCCACGCTCAAACTTCTTCTGAATGACGTCTTCGATGACGCGCACTTTATGACGCTCGCGCAAGTGAATAATAGCGATGCTCGTGCCGCGCTTACCGGCGCGACCCGTACGGCCGGAGCGGTGGGTATAATTCTCTACGTCGTCGGGCAATCCGTAATTGATGACATGGGTCAACTCTTCCACGTCAAGACCTCTGGCTGCGACGTCCGTAGCTACGAGTAATTGCGTACGGCGTTGGCGAAATTTCTGCATGGTCAAGTCACGCTGGGCCTGCGAAAGTTCTCCGTGGAGCGCCTCTGCGTTATAACCGTCGCGAATCAACCAATCGGCCACCTCCTGTGTCTCCATGCGGGTGCGGCAAAAGACAATGCCGTAAATCTTGGGGTAATAATCAACCACGCGTTTGAGGGCAAGATACTTGTCCTTGGCATGCACAAGGTAATAAATGTGATTGACATTCTCCGCTCCCTCATTGCGACTACCCACAACGATTTCCTTGTGGTCGTGCAAGTAATTGCGGGCGATGCGCTCGATTTCCTTGCCCATCGTTGCCGAGAAAAGGAGGGTGTTACGCTCCTTGGGAACACCCGCAAGGATAGTGTCGATGCTTTCTGTAAATCCCATGTTCAGCATTTCGTCTGCCTCGTCAAGGATTACGTTTTCCACACGATCCAAACGCGCTACGCCACGCTCCATAAGGTCGATAAGGCGACCGGGGGTTGCCACAATCACTTGCGCACCTTTCTTGAGCGCGCGGATTTGACTTTCAATGCTGCTGCCTCCGTAAACGGCTTGCACGTGAAGCCCATCAAGGTAGCGCGCATAGTCCTTCAGGTCGTCGGCAATCTGAAGGCAGAGTTCGCGGGTGGGACTCAAGATGACGGCTTGGGTAGCCTTGCTCGAGGTATCTACTTTCTGAAGGATGGGCAAGCCAAAGGCTGCCGTCTTCCCCGTACCTGTTTGCGCGAGGGCAATAACATCGTTGCCCACACCGAGAAGGTAGGGAATTACTTCTTCTTGTACGGGCATCGGATGCTCGTAACCTAATTCGCTAATGGCGCGGCGAATTTCCTCGCAGACGCCTAATTCTTCAAATGTCTTCATAATATCTATTGCAAAGGTAGTATAAAACCTTGACACTTTGTAAGAATGAAAAAAATATCCTACCTTTGTAGGATTAACTTTTAAGGATTATGGAACTATTGTTGCACTTCACTTGGCAACAGCGACTGTTGCCCCTCGAACCGTTACTCACGACGGACGGTCGCCGAGTGGAGGTTATCGATCCGGGATTGCACAACACGAATGCCGGACCTGACTTCTTCAATGCCAAAGTGCGCATCGACGATACGCTTTGGGTGGGCAACGTGGAGATACATGAGCGCAGTTCGGATTGGTACAAACACCACCATGAGGCGGACAGTGCCAACTACGGTAATGTGATTATTCACGTCGTGGGCGAGGCAGATTGCGCCGTGAGCATTGCGGGCGAGGAGGTGCCACAAGTGGTCATCCCCGTGCCGAAGGCGATTGCCGACAACTACGACACGCTGATGCGCGAGGAGCATTTTCCGCCCTGTTACCGAGTCATCCCCCAGCTTTCCTCAATCGACAAGAGCAGTTGGCTTTCGGCGCTCACCATTGAGCGACTTCAGGAAAAGACGGAGCGCATTGAGGGCTACCTAAAGGAGAGTTGCTTCGACTGGGAGCAGACGTTCTTCATCGCCTTAGCGCGCAATTTTGGGTTCGGAGTGAATGCCGAAGTGTTTGAACTCTGGGCGAAAAATCTGCCCCTCAAAGTGGTGGGAAAACATCGCGACGATGCCTTCCAGATTGAGGCTTTGTTTTACGGGCAAGCGGGTTTGTTGGACGAAAGTCTGATTAAAGCTGAGCGCCGTGACGCACATTTCGATCGCCTCCGCAAAGAGTATGCCTTCCTTAGTCATAAGTTCGGTCTCACTCCCATCAACGGGTCACAATGGAAGTTGCTCCGCATGCGCCCTCAGAATTTCCCCCACGTGCGTCTCGCTCAGTTGCTCCACCTCTACCAATCGAAGTGCATCAATTTCTCACAACTGCTCGCCGCTCAGAGACAGGAGGCACTCATGGCGCTTCTCGAGGCACACACCGAAGGTTACTGGCAAACGCATTACACCTTTGGCGCCGCACATGAGACACCCTCCGAAAAGCATCTGCAACGCAGTTCGCTCCAACTCTTACTCATCAACACGGTTGCGCCCTTGCTCTTCTGCTATGGCAAATACCACAACGAGGAAGCGCTTTGCGAACGCGCCGTTGACTTGCTCGACGAACTCAAAGCGGAAAGCAATTTCATCACTCGCGCTTGGGGCGAAATTGGTCTAAAAGCCCGAAGTGCCGCTCAAAGTCAGGCGCTCATCCAACTCAAGCGCAACTATTGCGACCGCAAAGATTGCCTGCGCTGTCGCTTTGGAAGACACTTCCTCAAGTCGTGCGCAGCCCCCTCTCCCATTCCCTAAAAACTAAGTCCCACTTAATTTAAATTAACTCACTTATAGTTTTTCCTAAGTCGGACTTAATTTTTCCTTAAAGGGATATGCTTTTTGAAATAAACCAAACATTACATACACCATGCCTTACTCTATCACGCTAAAGGTACGCGATTACGAATGCGACCTTCAGGGCATTGTCAATAATGCCAACTATCAGCACTATTTGGAACATGCGCGCCACGAATTCTTGCGCTCTTACAACGTTTCGTTTGCCGACCTTCACAATCGCGGAATTGATGCCGTGGTGGCAAGAATCACGATGGCGTTTAAGACGCCCCTGACTTCGGGCGATAGTTTCCGTTGCACGGTTGACGTAAAGAAGGACGGCATTAAGTATGTCTTCACGCAAAACATCTATCGCGCGAGCGACGACAAGTTGGTCTTGAAGGCTACAGTGGATACCGTTTGCCTCATTAACGGAAGGCTGAAGGAATGTCAGGAACTGGACGAGATTTTCTTCGGTCCTTATTCTGAATATGCGCCTGCTGAAAAATAAAAATCTTCTAACTCATGGAAGAACATCTTCTCACCCTTGCCCTAACTCGCATTCGCGGACTTTCGCAACCCATGGCGCTGGCCCTGTATAAGGAACTGGGGAGCGCAAAGGCGGTGTTCGATTTGTTGCATCAAACAGAAAACTTACCACCGCTCATCTCGCCAAAATTGTTAGGCATCCTGCGTGATGGATATGACGATGCCTTAAAGCGCGCTCAGGAAGAAATGGAATTCTGCAAGAAAGGCAACATCCGCATCCTTGCTCTCAACGATGAGGATTACCCAGCGCGACTAAAGGAAATACAAGACCCGCCCCTCGTGCTTTTCTTCCTCGGAAATGCAAATCTGAATGCGCCTCGCGTGATTTCCATTGTCGGAACGCGAAGAATCTCTGAATACGGCAAGTCTATTTGTCACGATTTCTTACCTGAATTAAAGCAAACAAACCCTGACACTCTGGTAGTTAGCGGACTTGCATACGGCGTAGATATTCACACACACCGCGCTTGTTTAGCATCGGATTTACCGACGGTCGGAATTTTGGCACACGGATTGGACATGATTTACCCTTCTTTGCATCGCACGACGGCGCAACAGATGTTGAAGCAGGGCGGACTCTTAACCGAATACTTCTCACGCACAAATCCCGACAAGGGAAACTTTGTGCGTCGCAACCGCATCGTTGCCGGAATGTCGGAAGCAACGGTTGTGGTGGAGAGTGCCGAACATGGGGGCGCGCTCATCACGGCAAATTTGGCACACGACTATAATCGCGAGGTCTTTGCCTTCCCCGGTCGCATCAATGACCAATTCTCGGCGGGGTGCAACAAACTTATTGCCCAGCAAAAGGCAAACCTTATCACCTGTGCCAAAGACATGACCACGGCGCTGAATTGGCCAGACACGACTTCCGCACTCCTGCCCCGCCAGCCTTCACTTTTTCCCGAATTCACCGAAGATGAGGCGCGCGTATGCTTAGCCTTGAAGGGGAATATGGAAGGTGTGCACATCAATAAGTTGGTCGTTGACGTGAATATCCCAGTTGGTTCGCTCACCGCCCTACTCTTTGAGTTGGAAATGAAAGGTGTGGTGAAACCTCTCGTTGGTGGGCGCTACAAACTCTTAGGGTTGTGACCCTACCTGATACCTTCTCAACACAGCATCCTTATTAATTACACATATTAATGTTTAACTAAAAAATCAAAATTATGAATTGCCCTAAATGTCAAAAAGAAAACGAAGCAAATGCGCTTTACTGCAATCAGTGTGGCACACCTATCGAAAAAGTTAAGAAATCTGGAATAGATTATTCCGCTCTCATGCTCATGGCTTACATCGTAATCCAAATTGTATCTAATCTGACGGTAAATCTTTTGAGATACATCGACAACAATTATTGGGGAGATTGGCGTATGACAAACATTATAATAACTTTTATATACCTCTTCACCAACATTTGCTTCCTTCTAATTCCATTGTCAATAAAGAATCTCCCCATTAAGATTATAAGTTTCCTCATCTCTATGTTGTTGGTGGGTTATTGGACATATGAAAACATCTCATTTATTTTTGAGATGTGGAACATGGAAAATTCATACTATTAATATCCACAACCCGCTCATTCCTATTTATCATCGTCACACGTTCTTCCGCCGAGGGACGTGTGACTCTTTTTTAGGGCGAAAAGAGTCTAACTTTATGAAAAAAGTATTACTCTTTGTGCGCCCTCTTTGAGGCTTTGTTTTTACAATTTAAGATAACGTTTTGAGCAAGTGCGGTGGACTATTTTGCGAATCACACAGAATAGTGAGCGTAAAACGCTTGAATCTTGGCGCTAACGTTTTTCTAATTAAACAATCCTTGCTAATTTTGCTGAAAATTAAGATGGGTGGACTTCTTTCCGCCACTAACACTTCAGAAAATCTATGACTGAATTTCATTACGATGTCCTCGTTGTCGGTGCGGGACATGCGGGTTGCGAAGCAGCATCTGCGGCAGCACGCATGGGAGCAAAGACGTGCCTCATCACTATGGACATGAACAAGATTGCTCAGATGAGTTGCAACCCTGCTATTGGTGGGATTGCAAAGGGACAGATTGTGCGCGAAATCGACGCTCTCGGAGGCATGACTGGGCAAGTAACGGACGCTGCAGCAATCCAATTTCGCATTCTTAACCGCTCAAAAGGTCCTGCAATGTGGAGTCCGCGCGCTCAGTGTGACCGCCAACGCTTTATCTTAGAGTGGCGCAAAATTCTCGAAAACACCGAAAACCTTCATATTTGGCAAGACGAAGCTGCCGAACTCATCGTGGAAAACGGAACGCTTCGCGGTCTTGAAACTATCTGGGGTGCGCGCTTCTATGCGCCTACGGTGGTGATTACGGCGGGAACCTTTCTCAACGGACTCATGCACATCGGTCGCAAACAGGTAGAAGGTGGTCGTTGCTCGGAACCTGCGGCAAAACTTTTGACCGATTCCATCGTGAAATTAGGCATAGAGGTGGACCGCATGAAGACTGGAACGCCCGTACGTATCGATAAGCGCACGGTGCATCTCGAGGAAATGGAAGAACAACCCGGAGAAACCGACTACCATCGCTTTAGTTATATCTCTCCGCACAGACAGTTGCCACAACTCCCCTGTTGGACCTGTGAAACTAACGCTGAAGTCCACGAAATTCTGCGTTCGGGA
Organism: uncultured Prevotella sp.; assembly: GCA_937877685.1. Taxonomy (GTDB): domain Bacteria; phylum Bacteroidota; class Bacteroidia; order Bacteroidales; family Bacteroidaceae; genus Alloprevotella. Next base: position 4,433 of record CALFGU010000224.1, on the reverse strand, counting down.
CTCGAAGATTCCCCCCTTTACAACGGACAAATCCAAAGCATCGGACCACGTTACTGTCCGTCCGTAGAAACCAAGATTGTCACCTTCCCCGACCGCGACAAGCACCCCCTTTTCCTCGAACCCGAAGGTTTAGATACCAACGAACTTTACCTGAATGGGTTCTCCTCAAGTCTTCCTATGGATGTGCAAATCGAGGCACTGAGAAAAATGCCATGCTTCCGCGATGCCGTTGTCTATCGTCCGGGTTACGCCATTGAATACGACTTCTTCCAACCCACACAACTCAAACACTCGTTGGAATCGAAGAAAATGGAAGGACTCTTCTTCGCTGGACAAGTAAATGGTACGACTGGCTACGAAGAAGCTGCCGCTCAAGGCATCATTGCTGGGATTAATGCCGCACTGAAAGTAAAGGGCGAAGAACCCCTTGTGCTCCACCGCGACGAAGCTTATATCGGCGTACTCATCGATGATTTGGTAACAAAAGGCGTTGACGAACCCTACCGCATGTTTACCTCACGCGCAGAATACCGCATCTTATTGCGCCAAGACAATGCCGACGTCCGCCTCACACCTTACGCACAAAAGTACGGACTTTGCAGTGAAGAACGCCACCGTCGCTTTGAATACAAGAAGAAAAAGATTGCCGAAATCATCGATTACTCCAAGAATTTTTCCATCAAGGCAGAGCGCATCAACCCCTACTTAGAGTCAAAAGGCACAGCCCCCTTGCGCGGCGGATGTAAGTTATTCGATCTCCTAAATCGCCCACAGATTACCCTACTCGACTTGGCAGGCGAAGTAAAAGCCTTTGGCGAATTCCTCGAACGCATCGAAGAAATCGACCGTGAGGAAATCATCGAAGCGGCAGAAATAGAAATTAAATACCACGGGTATATTTCTCGCGAACGCGCCTTAGCCGACAAAATGCAACGCTTGGAAAATATCAAAATCCGCGGTCATTTCGTGTATAATGAGATTACCCAACTCTCAACAGAGGCACGCCAAAAACTTACCGCCATCGACCCCGAAACACTCGCCCAAGCCGGACGCATACCTGGCGTATCGCCCAACGACATTTCCGTATTGTTAGTTCTGCTCGGAAGATAAGTGAAACGATATCTATTTTAGGAAAAACCAAGTCTCAAACTGTCGCAACAAAGTCTCAAAGAATTTCAAAAAAGTTACTCTTTGTTTCTCCAATTTCTATGATGAAATGGCGGAAAATAGAAACTGTTTTACGCAAGTCTCAAAAATGTTCCACGTGGAACAAAACAAAAACAAATATCCCGTTTTCAGTTAGATATGAATAAGCAACTCTTATTAGAAAATCTTCGCAACGTCCCCAACTTCCCCATTCCTGGCATTCAGTTTAAGGATGTATCTACGCTTTACAAGAATCCCGCGTGCGTCCATGAGATGCTTGAGGAATTGGTACGCCTTTACGCCGACAAGGGTATCACCAAAGTCGTAGGGATTGAATCACGCGGATTCGTGATGGGCGCTATTCTTGCCGCTCGCTTAGGTTGCGGATTTGTAATGTGTCGCAAACCAGGAAAACTTCCTGCTGAAACGCTCAAGGAAAGTTATGGCAAGGAATATGGTACGGACACAATCGAAATTCATACGGACGCTATCAATGCGAATGACGTTGTGCTGATTCACGATGACCTTCTCGCAACGGGCGGTTCTATGTTGGCGGCTTACAACCTTGTCAGCAAATTCCATCCTAAGGACATATTTATAAATTGTCTTATCGAACTCAAGATTGAAGGACTTGAAGGCCGTAAGTTCTTAGGAGCAGATAAAAATGTGGAAACCCTTCTTGTGATTGAAGACTAATGAATGACTACTTAGAAGGAATTATTCGCAACTTGCCCGACTTGCCGGGGTGCTATCAGTACCTCGACGAGTCGGGCACGGTAATTTATGTTGGGAAAGCGAAAAACCTGAAGCGCCGTGTAAGTTCGTATTTCAACCGTGAGCATGATTCGAAGAAGACTCAGATGCTTGTGCGCAAGATTCACGACATCCGTTACATCGTTGTGAAGACTAATGAGGAGTCACTCTTGCTTGAAAACAACTTAATCAAGAAGTACAAACCGCGTTATAATGTCTTGCTCAAGGATGACAAAACCTATCCCTCGATAGCGATTACGAAGGAGGAATTTCCGCGTATTTTTTCTACGCGAAACCGAAATCTGCCCCATTGCGTGTACTTCGGTCCCTACTCTCACGTACCTACGATGCACGCTTTGTTGGACCTTTGCCGGCAACTGTATCGCCCGCGCACGTGTCGCCAACCTATGACACAAGAAGGCATTGATGGTGGCCGTTATAAGGTATGTTTGGAGTATCACATCAAACGTTGTGGCGGTTGTTGCATAGGTAAGGAAACGCGAGAGGAATATCGTGAAAACATTGAGGCATGCAAGGAGATTTTGAAGGGAAATACGGCAGAACTTCAAAGACAGTTGCGCGCCAAAATGCTGTCCCTTGCCGAAGAACTCCGCTTTGAGGAGGCACAGGTGATTAAGGAGCAATACGACCTTATTGACGGCTATCGCGCCAAGAGTGAAGTGGTCAGCAATACGCTACATAACATCGACGTATTCGCCATTGAGTCGGACGAGAAAGAGGCTTACATCAATTACCTACACGTTGTCAACGGAGCAATTACGCAAGCCTTCACCTTTGAATACACCAAGCGATTGGACGAAACCGATGAGGAACTCCTGGCTCTGGGTATCGTGGAAATGAGAACCAAATACGAGAGTCGCTCAAAGGAAATAATCGTGCCCTTCAACGTGGACTTGCCCGAAGATTACGCCCTGCAAACCATACCTCAGAAGGGGGATAAAAAGAAGCTCTTAGAACTCTCGCGCCTCAACGTGAAGCAATATAAGTTCGACCGTTTGAAGCAAGCAGAAAAGTTAAATCCCGAACAAAAGCAGGTGCGCTTGATGAAGGAAATCCAAGAGCAATTAGGACTTCCCAAACTCCCCATGCGCATTGAACTTTTCGACAATTCTAATCTCCAGGGGTCGGACGCCGTAGCCGCTTGCGTGGTGTTTGAAAAGTTAAAACCAGCCAAGAAAGACTACCGCCGCTACAACATCAAGACCGTAGTCGGACCAGATGACTATGCCTCGATGAAGGAAGTAGTGCGCCGTCGCTACACCCGCTTAAAAGAAGAAGAAAGTCCCCTACCCGACCTCATCATTGCCGACGGAGGCGTGGGGCAAATGGAAGTAATTCGCCAAGTGGTAGAAGAAGAACTCGGTCTTTCTATCCCCATCGCCGGACTGGCAAAGAACGAGCGCCACAGAACTCGTGAACTGCTCTATGGGTTTCCTCCAGCACACATTGGATTAGACCCAACGTCACAACTCTTCCGCACGCTTTCGGCCATGCAAGAAGAAGTGCACCGCTTCGCTATTACCTTCCACCGCGAGAAACGCTCGAAGCGCCAAGTTGCTTCTGCGCTGGACAACATTTCTGGCATAGGCCCCAAAACAAAACAAACCCTCCTCAAGGAGTTTGGTTCCGTAAAGCGCATTAAAGAAGCAAGCGTTGCACAACTCCAATCCCTGCTCGGCGAGAAAAACGGAGCAAAAATATTTAGTGCCCTTCATGAGAACACATCTCTTGAAGCCGCCACTACTTAATTTGCACAAATCAGCAAAACTCGTGCAATTTCTCTCCAGACGGAGAAACGAAAATGTATTATTTTTTCGCAAACATTGATCTGCATTTTATTCATTATGAGAATACTAATCCAACGCGTAAGTCAAGCATCAGTTACGATTAATTCCGTTGTAAAGAGCAACATCTCCCACGGGCTATTAATTTTGCTTGGAATTGAGCCCACCGATACGCCCGACGATGCCGACTGGCTCTGTAAGAAAGTTGCCGCCCTCCGAATCTTTGACGACGAAGCGGGAGTGATGAACAAGAGCATTACGGATGTCGGTGGCGAAGCCTTAGTGGTAAGTCAGTTTACCTTAATGGCGAGCACGAAGAAGGGAAACCGCCCGAGCTACATCCGAGCGGCGCGTCCCGAAGTGGCCATTCCGCTTTACGAATATTTCTGCTCCACCCTCTCCAGTCTGATTGGCAAGGAAGTGGGTACGGGAGAATTTGGAGCAGATATGAAAGTGGCGCTCATCAATGACGGACCGGTTACGATTTGGATGGACACGAACAACAAGGAGTAACAGTTGTTGGACAGAAGAACAGAAGTTTTTTTATAAACAAGATTAGTTTTTGACAGAAGAACAAAAGGACAAAAGAACAAAGCCAACGAAAGCAGGTTAAGCAAAGAACAAAAGGGCGCGGTTTGCCAATCTAAGCAACGAACCAACAACCCTGTTGTTGTAATGCGCTTATGTCTAAAATTTATATTTAGCGAACTACGCGCTTAACACCGTTAA
>CALFGU010000223.1 GCA_937877685.1 uncultured Prevotella sp. | reverse complement strand
TAAAAATCGCGATTTGCATTTCGCCAAAAACTATATTATCTTTGCAGTGCAGAAATAGGGGCATTATCCGCACGGGTAATGCCTCTTTTGTATTCTCTTGATTATCAGTAAAATCCAAATCTTACACTTCGCCCATTACACGGGACTTCGTGAAAACTATCAGTAACCTTTTTCAATTTAGGTTACTAACAATTTAAAAAAGGTTACTTTTAATTTTTCGCAGGTCTATTATGCGTGTTAATTTTTTATTAAATAAAGTTAAAGTTTTCGGGCGTAATTTTTCAAAAATCCCTTTCCGAGGTCGCAATTTTTGGTCTGAGATTTCAGAATTTCTCGTCCATACCCCACTCGAGTAAATATACGCGAACTACAACCCATTATTTCCACTTTTCTAACGATTTCATGAGGCAGAAAACAGGGCAACTCATTGATAATCAATAAATGTTTGTTTTTTAGGTGGAGATAATATAGGAATTGTCCCAAGCGTATTTTAGATGCTTCCAGCGCCATGAAACTTCTACTTGAGTCAAATTCTATATTATCTCCTTATTTTATTAGCAAACAAGTGCAAGTTAAAACGAACTAAACTATAAAAGTCACTCAAGGAGAGTTTTTCACTCACGAGATTCTATTATTTTTCACTCGTTGCCAACTAAATAGTCCCCTCCATCATCTCCATCATAAAAGAAGGTGAATTGTATGCAAACTATCTCCATGCTCATGACACTCTATGTATTCTCAACATATAGTTTTTTTCATTCTTGGCAAATAGAGTTCCCCAACCAACCTTGCATAAGCATTGCGGATTCTTTAATATTTCATAAAGCCCCTCACCCTCTCATCATTCTTTTTTTCTATAGAAATTGAGTCCGAAATAGAAGTTGAGGTAACTGATGGAATTGCGGAAGCGGAAGAGGGCGCGGTTATAGCCATAGATATAGTTGACGAATGAGGCGCCTGCGTAAAGGCGGGAGTTGTTCCAAACAAGGGCGGCACGCGAGGTGAAATCAAAGTTGAGGGTCTTTACGTCGCTAATGAGGACGCTTTCGTCCCAGGGTTGTCCCTGTGTCTTTTTATATCCCAATGAGGGGGAGAGGGAGATGTTGAAGAGGCAGTTTGGAGCAAACACCCAGTTATAGGCGTAACCAACGGAGAGGCCGAGGTTGTAATAATTGATGCGCCCGATTTTCATGGCATCGAACAAGAGGGGTGTGCCGTCAGGGGCGTGCTGGAGCGACGAGGGGAGTTGGCGGTGGTCGAAGTGGATTTTGTGATGGTCGTAACGCAAACCGAGGATGAGGGAACCGGCGCTAACGCGTTGCACTGTGCTTTGCGCATAGGCGGCGGGGTAAGAGAAGCGACGGTTGTTAAAGACGTAATAAACGTTGACCATCGTGGTGTATGACTTCATGCCGTTGAAGTCCGTGCCTCGAAGGGCGTTGGGGCGGACGCCTGAGAAACCCTTTACGCCTCCCAACTTGAAGTTATCCTTATTGCGTATGTACATCAAATCTCCGCCAATCTTTGCGCTATATAGGGAGAGTGTGAATTCCGTGTTTTTCGTAGCCTTGCCCATGCTACCGACGTCGAAGGTGTAACCCAGGAAGAGCCAGCGCCACCCGAAGTAGGGACCTACCTTAATGGACGAGCGGGGGGAGATGTCAATCTGCTGATGGCGTCCTGAGGCATCCGTGGCGCGCAAGCGGTAATGTTGCCAATAATTGGTGTTTTGCAACATGAAGGCATAGTTGTAATGATTGGGCTCAATGTAAGTTTCATCATAAGCGTCTAACTTTTCCACCTTGCGCTTGACTTCAGCCAACTCTTCAGTCACGCAGCTCACGACGTTATCTACAAACGTCACAGACTGAAGCGTGTCCGCAGGCACGGCATATAGCGGTGCGGACACGATGAGCAGGAGGAATATGATAAGGTGATAATGACGCATGAGAGAGGAACGTTGAACGTTGAAAGGAGGAAGAAAGCTGAGGTTATGAGGAGAGAGAAGTGAGGAGTATGCCATGCGGGGTGTATTTAGAGTGAGAAGTGAGAAGTGAGGAGTGAGAAGTGAGGAGTGCCTACCGGAGTATGTCCCGCATGGTTTTTCTCCTTTCTCATTTCTCCTTTCTCCTTTCTAATTACACTTTTCCAAGAATTCTATCTACCACCCAATTGACGGACGTTGCGCTAACGCAATCGCAGGTGCAGATGGCGGTTCCCTGAAGGTGCTCGACTACGTTTTTGATAAGGGGGAGTTGGACGTAAGGCGGGTTGTCAACTCGGATGAATTCGTGCCCGCGTTCGGTGTGGAGACTAATGGGGGCGTAAGTGAAGACGGAGAAACTCACGGACCCTTTGTCGCCGATGATTTGGATGCTGTCTTCTTTGGCTGATTCATGCCCCACAAAGCACCAACTACCTGAACCTGGCACTCCGTTGGCAAATCGGAAACAGGCGCTGACGGTATCTTCCGTTTCATAAAGACCGCCACGATTGGCCGTGTAACCCTCGGCTTCAATAATAGGGCCGAACATTTCCTGGAGCAGGTCAATCTGATGGGGCGCAAGGTCGTAGAAATAACCACCGCCCGCAATGTCTGCCTGAACGCGCCAAGGGAGATTTTGAGAATTGTAATCAAGGTCGCGCGGGGGCACAGCAAAGCGGATTTGCACATTTACAACGTTGCCTATTTCACCCGCGAAAATGAGTTGCTTGACACGATTAAAATAATCCAAATAACGGCGGTAATATGCCACAAAGCAGGGCATGCCCGTTGTATGGGAAATGCGATTGATGCGGCAACAATCTTCGTAATTGGCCGCCATGGGTTTCTCAACATAAACGGGTTTGCCCGCCTTCATCGCCATTATAGCAAAGGTGGCATGAGTGGACGGCGGAGTAGCGATATAGATGGCGTTGACTTCAGGGTCGTCAAGCAATGCCTGTGGGTCGGTGTACCAATGCTTGATGCCATGACGCTGAGCGTAAGAGCGCGCTTTTTCGGCGCTTCTGCTCATGACGGCCACTACACTTGACCCCTCTATTAGCGAGAATGCGGGACCACTTTTCTTTTCGGTCACTTCTCCACAACCGATAAAGCCCCATTTAATTTCTTTCATCTTGAATATTTGATAACGAGTTGTTGCGTTGTTGTGTCATTCGGATAAATGGAGAATGACGTCGGGCGGGAACCGTCGTCCCCCGCAATGGGCAATGCTTTCCATTCTTGAAAATAGATGCCTCCGAAAAGGGGGGCGTCATGGTTCGCTAAAGTGTAATGGAGCACAAAATGGAAGTAACTATCGCGCAAGGACGTGGAACTCTCCGGGAGACGAAAACCCTTGTCACGCGGATAAGAGCATGAGGCAACCACAATCGGTTTTGAATGCAAACGCATGCGCTGAACCAATGTGTGTGTCATCTCTTCAGTTTTCACATAGGCATTGCGGAGCCCCAAATACAAGTTCGTGGGTGCCACCCACTGGCGCTCAATGGGGAGCAAAGCGACGGAAAGAAAATCTACGTGACGGCAGAAAAGAGCGTCATCGGCATAGCGTTGGAGATTGACAAGAAGCGGGTCGGACCCTAAACTTACGAGATGATTCGGACAAGCAGTTTTCACCCTTTCTGCCATTGACACACTCGTCACTTCCCATGCCCAAATTTCTTTCTTCTTGCGAAAGGAGGAAAGTTCCTTTGCCTGCCAACTATCATCTGCCACAACAACACAGAGTTTCAACCCCTCACGCTTGGCCCACTTTACGAACAGAGAGAGTTGCTTCACGGAGCGTGGAGCAACGCGAACGCTATTCCATCCGAAGCGGGCTACATCATGAAAGACATGCCTATCACTAACGTCGCCCAACAGATTCACTCCCACCGCACGCCATGGCTTTCCGTCGGCATATAATTGCCCGTCTTTCACCACAACAAATGAAAGCCCCTTCACGGGGAGGAGCAACAACAGGAGATAAAGCAACAATTTGTTCATGAACATCGTATATTGATTTTCTTCACCGCAAAATTAACAAATATTTTGTTAAGAAGGCACCCTCTTCAAGAATGATGCAACTTCAGAACTTCAGAACTTCAGAACCTCAGAACCTCAATACAGTTCCACCTTCTTGTCTCTGACTTCCTGAAGCGGTGATAACGAACCGCTTGGCGTTAATGATGCCCGCAACGTTTCTTGCTCAGATTGTAATTGTGAAACATAAGGCGACAAGATTTTCCGCCCCTCATTTTCCACATAAAGTTTCTTGGCAAGCAACACAAGTTGTGAAGCATCAGACGTCCATAACACAGGAGCATCGGTGTGAGGAGCAAGATGAGACGCCGTATGTTCGGCAGAGGTTGTTGCCCCACCAATGAGTATGGGAGTCGGGATTTCCAAGCGGTGAAGCGCCTCAACGACACATTGCATTTCTCCCAACGAGGGAGTTATGAGTCCGCTAAGTCCGACAAAATCAGGTTTCACCTCTTCAACCGTTTTCACAATCACATCCGCCTCAACCATCACTCCAAGGTCAATTACCTCAAATCCATTACAACGCAACAATGTGGCGCAAATGTTTTTACCAATGTCGTGAACATCACCCTTAACCGTAGCGAGAACGGCGGTGTGGCGCATAGGTTCGGAGACGTGAGAAGCAGATTGCTCAAGGTGAGGTTGCAACAATGTTACGACCTTACTCATTACCTCTGCCGCACGAATCACTTGGGGCAAGAACATTTCGCCACGTCCAAACAAGTCCCCTACCCGCTCCATTGCCTTCATCAAATAAATGGCAATAATGTCAAGCGGAGGGGTGGTTTCAAGCAAGATTGCTACGTCTGATTCCAAAGTTGCACTTCCCCCACGGAGCACGGCGTTTTGAAGTCGCTCTTCAGGAGCAACCTCACGTTGTTCCTCCCGCTTCACTACGGGAGCATGACTCTGAACTCTCATTTGCTGACTACGCTCCATCAGTTCTTGAGTGACGTCTGTGCCGTTCACCACGGCATCTTCCAATAGCGTGCGCAAATCTTGAGGAATCGCCTCATAATCCGTTAGTGCGGCAGGACTCAAAATCACCATATCCAAGCCTCTTTGCCTTGCATGATGAAGAAACACACTATGAAGCGCACGCCTCATGGGTTCGCATCCACGAAAGGCAAATGACAAGTTGCTCAATCCGCCAATAATGTGAGATTCGGGGAAGTGTTGACGCAATTCGTTAATAGTGCGCAATAAGTCTTTGGCATACGCCATGTGCTCAGGCACTCCCGTACAGATGGCCAACACGTTAGGGTCAAAAATAATATCTTCAGCAGGAAAATCCAATTGCTCTCGCAACAAAGTGTAAGCACGCTCACAAATTTCCATACGGCGTTCATAAGTAGTGGCTTGCCCTTGTTCATCTGCCGCCATTACAACAAGTCCAGCGCCATAATCTGCCACAACACGTGCTTTCCGCAAAAATGCTTCCTCACCATCTTTGAGCGTAAGTGAATTGACGATTGCCTTACCCGAAACGCGAGACAATGCCTGTGCCACCACCTCCCAACTGGAGGAGTCAATCATAATGGGCACACCCGTCAACCTTGCTTCACCCATGAAAGCATTAAGCACCAACCTCATTTCCGATGGAGCATCCAACATCGGAGCATCAACGTTCACGTCAATTCCCCATGCGCCGTTCTCCATTTGCTTCACGGCTAACGCTACGGCATCTGCATAGCGCTTCTCCTCAATCATCGTCTTAAACATGCGTGAGCCTGCCACATTACAACGCTCACCAATAAGTAGCAATGAAGCACTTTTTTGAGCAATAGCAATGCACTCCGCCCCTTCATCCTTCACCGTTAACCGTTCACCATTAACCATTCCCCTTTCCTCATGAAGCGCACGAATATGTGCATCCGTCGTTCCGCAACATCCCCCTACAATGCTCACGTCCCCCTTTTCCAACATAGGGCGCAATTCTTCAACAAAATCACGCGGACTTAATGTATAAGCACCTGAAGCATCAGGGAGTCCAGCATTTGGATAGACCCCAAAAGCACAATGACACAATGCTCCCAAACGCGCTACATGAGGTAACAACGCCTTAGGACCAAAACCGCAATTCAACGTCATCACCGCGGGGTGTGCATAAGCCATTGCTGAAATAAAGTCCTTTAACGCCAATCCCGTGAGCATGCGTCCCTCAGCATCGGCAAGTGTAAGACTCAACCATAAATCTACACTCCCCTTAACACTTAAAGACTCCATAGCGCGACGTGCACCTGTCACGGCCGCCTTCGCATTCATAACGTCAAAAATTGTTTCTATCAGCAATACATCAACGCCTCCGCGAATCAAACCATGTGCTTGTTCATAGTAGGCATTCGCCATTTGTTCAAAACTTAGGCGCACGTCTTCTGCATCAAGCGTCAAACTTCGGTTGGTGGGTCCCATGCTTCCAGCAACAAAACGTTGCTTACCGTCTCTTGAGAATGTATCAACTACATTGCGTGCCAACCGAGCACCAGCATACGCCAATTCCTCAGCACGCTCCGAGCAACCATAATCAGCAAGCGCAACGGGATTTGCCGAAAATGTATTTGTAGTAATCACATCTGCCCCTGCTTCAAGATAAGCACGATGAATACTTGCAACACGTTCGGGAGCATCAATATTGAGTAGTTCCGCAGGTCCATGAAAAGTTCCTTGACGTTGTAACATAGTGCCCATTCCGCCGTCAAGTAATAGTAAGCGTTCATTAAGGGCTGATTGAAAACTTGTTCTTCTGCTCTTATTCATTATTTCTATGTGATGTAATATCTAATAACCTTTCAGCAAAAGTAACAATAATTTTTCATCATAAACCTCTTGCTTGCTCTTTTTATAAACTTTCGCTATGCCATGATACATGAATCCCCAGAAGTACGAGTTTGACTTCTGGGGATTCGTGTAATTCACAAGTTTTGTAAAACTCTAATTATCAATGGGAATGCGATACTTTATGTGAAGGCAAACTCCCTATTCTTTTTACTTCATTAACTCAATAGAACGCTTGATGAAACGATTGAGTTCTGCACCCTTGAGGAGTCCGCTCTGAAGCAATGCCAAGTCAATAAGTTGGGGAATCACTTGATTTTGTTGAGCAAAAGCAGTGATAGCCTCCTTCTTCTTCGCCTCTTCCCCAGCAATTGCCGCACGACATTCTTCAAGGTCAGTGCGCTCTGCTTCAGAGATTTCTTCAGCCTTCTTGCCGTTTTGCTCTTGTTGCAACACCTGAAGACGCGCATTAAGACCGCGAAGTTCGTTTTCAATAGGTTGAAGTTCGGCCGTTGTTTTTGCGTCCAAGTCGTTAAGCACTCCGCGCACAAGAGCATGGTCAGCGTTAAGCACAACGTTATACATATCAGGCATTTCGCCATAGAAACTCATGCCACCCTGGAATAGTGCCATTTCCTTCATACGGCGCATGTACTCGCTCTGAGTTACAACGATGGGTGCTTCTTCCGCTCCAAGATTTTCGGTTTGCACACGGAGTTCGGTCTTATCCATCTTGGGAAGTGTCACCTCAAATGCCGTTGAGAGTTTCTCTGCTTGCGCGGGAGTCAAGGTTTCGGTAGTCGCATCTTCTTTCTGAATCAAGCGAGTAATAACATCACCATCCACACGAACGATACGCGATTTCTCAAACTTTTGTTCCAACATGGACACCATGGGAGAATCCAATTGGCCATCCATCAAGAGCACGTTGTAACCCTTTGCTTGAGCCGCCTGAATGTGAGCATATTGAAGTTCTGTGTTGCTCGCATAGAGGTAAATGAGATTGCCTTCCTTGTCCGTCTGTGCTTCCTTGATGAATTCCTTATATTCTTCGTAAGTGTAGTGCTTGCCATCAACATCCGTGAAAAGTGCAAACTTCTGCGCCTTCTCATAGAAATCGGGTTGTGAGAGCATACCGTAATGAATGAAGAGACTAAGGTCATTCCACTTCTGTTCGAAGTCTTCACGATTATTTTTGAAAAGTGACGCTAAGCGATCGGCCACTTTCTTCGTGATATACGTAGAAATCTTCTTCACATTAGCATCGCTCTGAAGGTAACTACGACTCACGTTCAAGGGAATGTCGGGCGAATCAATCACACCATGGAGAAGCGTCAAGAATTCGGGCACTACGTTATCCACTTGATCAGTCACGAACACTTGATTGCAATACAACTGAATCTTATTGCGTTGCAAGTCAATGTTTTGCTTAATCTTTGGGAAGTAAAGCACACCCGTAAGATTGAAAGGATAATCCACATTAAGGTGAATCCAGAAAAGGGGTTCATCCGCCATGGGATAAAGGTCGGAATAGAACTTCTTGTAATCTTCATCCGTAAGCGAAGAGGGAGTCTTTGTCCAGAGCGGTGTCGTGTCGTTTACAACATTGAGTTCTTCGGTTTCCACCTGCTTACCATCCTTCCATTCTTTCTTAAATCCAAATGCCACGGGCACGGCCAAGAAGCGGCAATACTTTGTGAGAAGGCGACTAATAGTTGACTCTTCAAGGAATTCCTTACAATCTTCCGCAATGTGAAGCACGATATCTGTACCGCGCTCTGCCTTTTCCACCTCTGTAATTTCAAATTCGGGCGAACCATCACATGTCCACTTCACGGCTTGTGCACCTTCCTGATGACTACGTGTGATAATGTCAACACGTTCGCTCACCATGAAAGTTGAGTAGAATCCAAGACCGAAGTGACCAATGATAGCGTTGGCATCGTCCTTATAGCGTTCGAGGAAGTCAGTTGCTCCAGAGAAAGCAATTTGGTTGATATATTTTTCAATTTCCTCAGCCGTCATACCAATACCGCGGTCGCTGATTGTAAGCGTCTTCTGCTCGGCATCCAGTTTCACTTGAATTGTCAAGTCGCCCAGTTCGCCACTCACTTCTCCGCGAGTGCTGAGCGTCTTCAACTTCTGTGTAGCGTCAACTGCATTTGCGATAACTTCACGAAGGAAAATCTCGTGGTCGCTATACAAAAATTTCTTAATCACCGGGAAGATGTTCTCGGTAGTTATTCCAATCTGTCCTTTTTTCATAATTTATAGTTTTGAATATTTTCTCTAAAACATCTATAGCAAAAAGCATGCCAATAATATGTTTCAATTGAAAAACCATATCATTTTTTGAACTACAACCTTCATAAAACAGAAAAAAGAGTGCTCTGAAGTTAAATTTTCACTCAAAGCACTCTTGAAAAAACTATTTTGTTGCTCGCAACACTTCACGTTTTCCTCCCGCAGGACCCTGAAGGCGCTCTACGTTAAACCCTACTTCCTGGAGCATTCTGCGCACCACTCCTTTGGCGCAATAAGTCGTGAGCACCCCACCCTCTGACATGGCCTCATAGATGCGTTGGAAAAATTCCTTCGTCCATAATTCGGGTTGTTTTTCAGGAGCAAATGCGTCAAAATACACCACATCAGCTTCCGGTATCTGCATTGCCAGCACATCGCCCTGCATCTTGTGGAGTGTAAAGCGGGGATGGAGTTCAACAACTTCATTCCACGGTTGTGCATGTAACCTTTTAAACATCTCAGGGTCGCCATATGCAAGCGTCTGAGCATCTTCCCAAGCAAGCGGATACAGTTCCGAAGAACTATAACTCACGTTCACATCTTCCTTAATTGCCGTCTCGAGCGTTAATAAGGCATTAAGGCCCGTTCCAAATCCAACTTCAAAAACGCGTATAGGGTCATGACGATTTGCTTGCTCCATCATGTGGCGCAAACCTAACCCTACATAAACGTGAAGCGACTCTGTCACCGCCCCTTTTACCGAGTGATAATGCTCGTCAAGTTCGGGAATGTAAAGTGTCTGACTTCCATCCGTGGTGCGCTCGGATTGTATGGTAAATTTCTGATTCATTGCATAATATTTTAAGAAAAGAGACGCGTAGAACTTTGAAGTGACTCAATCATTTAAATCCTCCCGTCCCCCATCTCACCTAAATTCAGATGCAAAGTTAGACAAATCGCGAAAGATATTCGCCTTTTGCAATAAGTTTTGAGTGCAAGTCATTCTTAGAGCAAGAAACCGCGATGTAAGGTTCTATTATTAAATATAAATTATGCTACCTCCACCAACATATTTAACTTAGTGAAAACTAAGTGAGACTTAATTTAAACTAAGTTACTTATAGTTTTTACTAAGTTACTTATAATTTCAAGCATCTTAGAATCTTGTAAATCACCAACTTACAAACATCAAAACGATAGTCATGTCATAAGGATTTATAATCACAACCTTCATATAAAGTCACGACGGAGTGAGACTATCCTCAAAACCATGTGAATCAAGAGGTTGCAAACGCTACCTATATATAAGAAAAGAGGTAAAAAGATTCGTAAAGGCGAGTGTATGCGAACATTTCATTCAACACTATGGGATTAATTCCATAAAAAGTTGTAAATTTGCCTCACTTTTTCTAACAAACAGAACATTTAAACTTTATGAAAGATGTAATTCTCTCTATAGCCGGAAAACCTGGCTTGTATCGCCTCGTTGCACAAGGCAACAACAACCTCATCGTTGAAACTATCGACGCTCAGAAGAAGCGCACCGTGGCTGGAACTCGCGAACGCGTGACTTCACTTAACGATGTGTGCATGTACACTGAAGAAGAAGACAAGCCCCTTATGGAAATCTTCGAAAGTTGCAAGCAGGTAACTGGTGGAAAAGCAACAGAATTTACACACAAAGACGCTACAAACGATCAATTGGTTGAATTCATGGCGGCAGCTGTGCCTAACTTCGACCGCGACCGCGTACACATGAGCGACATTCGCAAGTTGGTACAATGGTACAACATCTTGATTACAAACGGTTACACCGATTTTGTTGAAGCAGAAGAATCTGCTGAAGCATAATTCCTATTTTACACACACAAGCGGACAGACGGCGAATTTCCTTCCCTCTGTCCGTTTTAGTTTTACCAATAAGGTCATAAGGTTTTAAGAACTGGTTAGAGTATAACTGACAGAGTACAGAGTACAACTACCATCCGGATGGACGTCAGAACTTCAGAACTTCATAACTTCAGAACCTGATTACCTAAACCCTCATAACCTCACCCCTCATAACCTCCTCCACTATGTCAGAATGGAAAGAAACCGTCGTGCTCATTGATGCCGACCATTTAGATAGCGTATGCTTCAACCTCATCGTCAACTTCGAGCGCATGTTAGGGCGCCGCATCCCCCAAGCCGACCTTTGTCATTGGCTTGATTGTATTGCCCTTGATGGCGGCATACGCACGGGGGAAAATGAAGTGCAGGTCATCTTCCTTCATAGTAAAGCGAAGGAGAAGATGACGCACATGACACCTTCTGTTTTCGCAAAAGATTTGAACGGACAAGCATTCAAGGACCACCTTGCCGAATTTACCCTCGCCAGTTACCCCGTTGAAGACGTTGTAACCATGGCGGACTTCTACATGCAATCCTTTGACGCCCTGCTTGAAGCCAAGGATGTGAAGCGCATTCTGCTCGTTCCCGCCCTGGATGAATATGGCGACCGCGTGCGCCAAACTGCCCTCAAAGCCGAAGGCAAAGACATAGTCCTCTTCACCATGCAACCCACCCAGGAGCGCGGTTACATGCAAGAACTCCTCGGTTATTCCCTCATGAGTGCCCTCGGCATCCGTGGTGAAGAGTTGCAGGGATAACCGTTTGCTTATTTTTAGTTTCGCGCATTCATTATGAAAAATTTATTACTTAAGTTGTTCATTTTCTTAACGCTAACCGCTATTCCGAATTCTCTTTCTGCTCAAGAGATTAAAGGAACTGTAGTGAATGAACAAAACGAACCACTTTCCTATGCCAACATCATAGCCCTTACGAATGACTCAAATTTCATAACGGGCGTTATGAGCGATTCTTGTGGCAAGTTTTTGCTGAAACAAACTCCAGAAATGGCCGTTATCAAGGTTTCCTACATTGGTTTTACAACTCAAATGCTGAGTCTTCCACTATCAAATGATGGAACCATTGTGATGCAATCAGATTCGACTACATTAGGCGAGGTGGTCATTAAAGCAGTTCTTCCGAAGACTAAGTTGCAAGGCGATGCCTTTGTGACTACGGTAGAAAATAGCGTTCTCGCCGAAGCAGGTTCTGCAAACGATGTATTGAAGAAGTTGCCTGGTGTGACGCAAAAGGGAGATGGACTAGAGGTCTTAGGAAAAGGCACTCCTCAAATCTACATCAACGGTCGCTTGGTAAGAGACAATGCCGAATTGGAGGCGCTTACTTCAAAGGACATTAAAAGCGTGGATGTGGTCACCAATCCTGGGGCGCGCTATGATGCTTCCGTCAATGCCGTAATCCGAATTAAGACGGTGAAGCGCCAAGGTGATGGTTTGAGTTTCAACCTGCGTTCAAGTTGGTACCAATGTGAAGACACCGACTTGAGGGAAACGCTCAACTTGAACTATCGCCACAACAATCTTGACGTTTTTGCGTCTGTTGATTTCATTCAAACAGAGGGTTTTCAGGACACAGAAATAGAGCAATACCTCTATTCCGAAAAACCCTTATTCTTAGAACAAAAGGCAAACTTCACCAACAACACCCAAAGCCTTTACACCACACTTGGAGTCAACTACCAACTCAACGAGAAGCACTCCTTCGGCATTCAATACCGCCCCAAATTCACACTAAAAGGGGAATCCTTCAATGATAGTCGTGTTACGGCAAAGGTGGGCGGAGTTATTGATGATTTTACCCACACTTTATCTGAAGGAGGACTGAAAAAACTCCCCATTCATCAAGTGAATGCCTATTATAATGGTACGTTTGGTAAACTCAATATTGACTTCAATGCCGACCTTCTTGATAGTCGTTTTGAAGAGGGTATGGTGTATAACGAAAAGAGTCAGTTGCAAGTTGACCGAATTGTAACCACTCGAAGCAAGGAGCACAACCGACTTTATGCCTCTAAATTAGTGCTCTCTCACCCCTTCTTAGGCGGGCAACTTTCGGGTGGCGCAGAATATGCTTACACTGACCGAAGCGATGAATATTGGAATCAGAACGCGCAAGGTCCTAACTCATTTACGAACATTCGCGAGAATAGCGCCGATGTTTTTATGGATTTCACCTACCCGATTAAGACTTTCTATCTCGTTCTCGGAATGCGCTACGAATATTTAGGCTTTAACTATTTTGAGAATCACATCAAGCAACACGACCAAAGTCGTGAGTTTGGCAATTTCTTTCCTTCTGTTTCGCTGAGTGGCGCTTTGGGAGAAGTGCAATTACAATTGGGTTATACCGCAAAGACAAGTCGCCCTGACTATAATCAACTCAGCAATGCGAGCATATATATCGACCGGTATAGTTACGCCAAGGGGAACCCCTATTTGAAACCCGAATTACAACACAATGCTTCGTTGGCTGCCGTATGGAAGTATTTTCAATTTGCGGCTAATTACAAACTCACCGAAAGACCGATTTTGCATTGGGGGAAGCAATCCGAAACTACCGAGAATTGCATCATGCTCCATTATGAAAATTTCAATCGCAACATCCCCGAACTTACCGTGTCGCTCACGGCAACGCCCACAATCGGAATTTGGTATCCTCGCTTCACGGGAGCAATATTTAAGCAATGGTTTAAGGGCGATTTTAATGGGAAACGCCAAAGTATGAATCGCCCCATCCCTGTATTTTCATGGGGAAATACGCTCAAACTTCCGAAGAATTTTACGGCGGAAGTAGATTATACATTTACAGGAAAGGGCAATCAACGCATCTACCAATTAGACAAACCCACCCACGTGTTAGACGTTGCCATCCGAAAGACATTCTTGAACGACGCCCTAAGTCTCGAACTTAAAGGCACAGACCTTTTCAAAGACAGAGGCGACCGTGTAAGAATGTGGAGCGGTGATTACATGATAAAGCAGAAAAACATCTTTGGTTCGCGAGAAGTTGTATTCACCCTGCGCTACAAATTTAATAGCGCCAAGAGTAAGTACAAAGGAACTGGAGCAGGCGAACAACAAAAGAGCAGAATGTAGCACCTTCCTCCCCATACAATACAATTGGGATTGCCCCCAACATACTTGCGGAAGCGAAATGAAAACACAAGCGTTTCTCTCTCGCTAAACAAAAACTCCCCCGTAGCGCGTAAATCGTCAACTAATTTACACACTACGGGGGCGTTTTATCTACTCAGTGATTCACATACTTTCTGTTTACAGAATTCAGTAATACAACAAGGAAAGTTGAGAGTTCTTCCTTCATGACTACGGTCACGAGATTGTCGTAGAAGCGTGTGCAGAAAGCATTATTCCTTACTGATTTTAAATCCCAACTTACAGATAAGTTTCAGCGTACCAAGCGCCGTATCGCGGTCATAAGCTTTTTCTACTTCAGGCAAATCTTCGTATGCCACCAAGCAAGGGTGTTGCTTCAAAGTATCACTCCGTTCTTCTCCCCAAGTCCATCCCTGCTCCATCCTACTCTGCGCCCACACCTCATGCACATTCTTCGCCATCTGCTCCACCAACTCGCTCAATTCTTCAGGCAACTGGATATCACTCGTATCCACCGGTTGCGGTAAGTAATTCTTGTTCATAGTTTATTTATAGCTAAAAGTTTAAGGTATAGAGATAAAAGGACTTGCTTTTCTATCAGTGTTTACAATAAATTTTACAAATCTACTATTACATTTCTAACCTATCTCGCCAAAGAGAACAAAGTTTATCTAAATCAACAAGATCAACGACATATATTAATTGACTAGTTGTAAACATTATTCGCTTTGTTGAATTAAAGAAAGTGACCGAAGTGAAACACTCATTTGGGGAAAATATTAGATTATAAATAGATCTACAAATTCGGAATTCTCAATATTTTCTATTTTTAGCAAATTGAAATCTCATCCAACAATTTCGACAGATAGTTGTATGTCTGTATCATCATAACTCGCAAGGGTTTCGTTTACTGTGGCATTAGTTTCAAAAAGATTCATTAATTCTTCATTATGGGTTGCCAACTGTGAAAATTGCAACATAAACGGAGATGACTTCAGCGTCTAAGGACGTTTGGGGCAACTAGTATATCGTTACCTTGATATATAAGTAAACTCAACGAATTGGTAATATCAATTCATACGAGTTCCTCAATATCGTTGTTGTAGAAGTTGTTGTTGCTGTTGTTGCTGCAATTGTTGAATCAGTTGTGGAGTTAGACCTTGCCTTTCAGCCTTTTTATACCATTCTTCTGATTTCTTCTTACTCTTTTCTACGCCCCAACCATTTTCATACATTTTTCCCATATAAATCTGTGCCATTGGGAATCCTTGTTCAGCCGCTTTTCTGTATAAATCAAGCGCCATATTATAATTTTGGGAAATATTTAAAGCAGGCATACCAGAGCAATAGATTCCACCTAAATCTACTAATGCTGGCGCAAAACCTTGTTCTGCTGACTTTTTCAAATATTCCATAGCTTTCTCAGGGTCAGCATCAACACCTTTATTCTGAGCATAACATAGAGCTAATACATATTGTGCCATAGCATTATTCTGTTTAACTAAATCTTCAAGAATTTTAACAGCTGCACCGAAGTCTTGTACTGCAGGTGGCCCTTGAAGATACCAATTACACAATGCCAATTTTGCCATAACAAAACCATGTTCTGCAGCTTTTTCCATCCATAGTGACGCTTGTTCTACATTGTAGTTGGCACCATAATTCCATCCTAATGTATATTCTGCCTTTGGACATCCTTGTTCCGCTGATTTAAACAACCATTTTTGAGCCTCATGCATATTATTTTCTGTTGTACACGCAATACCATAATCACATTGAGCCTCAGGAACCCCATTCTCTGCAGCTTCTTTATACCAAAACTTCGCTCGCTCTAAATTTTCTGTTATCCCAATTCCATTGTCGTAGCATACTCCTATCAGGTATTGTGCTACAGCATCGCCATTTTCCGCTGCATTAGAAAGATATTTCACAGCTTTCTTGAAATCTTCACCAACTATATAGCAGAGTCCTATATTTAAGTCATTTCCACTATCTTTTTTGTTTAACAAAAATTTGATAGTTTCTTCTTGATTTTGAAATCCAAGTGAATCAATAACTTCATCTAACCTCTCTTTCGCATAAGCACTGAGTTCTACTTTATCTGTGGTTCTTGGAACCATTGGATCAACATACACTACGTCGCTCTGCTCACGATTATTGAGCAATAAGAAAACCAACCCTATAATTAATAAAACAAATAAAAGTCCTCCAAATATCAACTTCTTAATACTTCGAGAAGTCAAGAAGCGTGATCGTAAAGTTTGATAAAAACCATCAAAATAATACTTATTATATTCGGGGCCATTCTTGGTTTTGACTTCTATAATATCATCTGGCAAACCTTCTGGAAAACTTGAAATACCTGATAAAAACACAGGAATTATATTCTTTTTATGCTTTAATGCGTGGGCTAATTCACATCTCAACCAATCCTTTTTCCTGTCAAACGTAGGATCTAATGTTCTTTCAAAAGCATGTTTGTCGACTATAAGGATGAAATCTTTACACTGCTCAATTCTTCCCAACAACTGAGTATCAAAATCACCATTACGCAATGTGTCTATATCAAAACTAACCTTATAACCATCTCTCACAAGAAGGTCATTAAGATGCTTTGCGGTTTCATAACCACCTTCACGCCTATAACTAATAAAAATATCGTATTTCATATTTACTATTTAATTATTTAAGATATCAACATTACTTTCTCTTCACCAAATCCCACCCCAGTTTCTTCAAGAGTTTAATGGTATTCATTGCCATATCTCGGTCAAAGGTCTTTTCGGATTCGGGGAGTTTGGAATAGGGCACCATGCAAGGGGTTTGTTTTTTCTCATCGTTGCGTTGGGGACCGTAAGTCCATCCTTGAGATTGGCGTTCTGCAGCCCATACGTTGTGAGCGTGTTCTGCTATTGCTTCGCGAAGTTCTATGAGTTCATCTCCCAATTCTACATCTGTGAGGTCTATAAGGTGGGGTACGTAATTCTCAGGGCATTCATTTTCAACCGTGACAAGATAGTTTTTGGAATCTGCCCAAGCATCCATAAATTGCTCTAAGGAATAGGTGTCTTGAGAGTTCATAGAGTTGGGGTCATAAATGGTTATAGTTTCATGCTGAATATCACACGAAAGCACTACCACACTATGATCAGGAATTTCCCCAACGAGCAAATCTTCCTGTTTTTCAACTTCACGATTACCCAACAATTCTCCACCATCTACGGCAACAATTACTTGTTGGTCTGAAGCAAGTGCTGTAGCAATATCTTCTATAGAACATTTATAACGTCGAGAGACGATTAATCCCATACTTTCCAAATGACGACCTATGTTGTGAAGCGCAGTTCCTTCCCGTTTTTGCCAACCGTTTTGAATGGCATTTTGAAGAAGTTGTTCCTCATCAAATTCAATGCCTAATTTACGAAGGATGAACTTTTCACACTCCAAACAACAATAATTTTCTTCTGGACATGTCGCCGCCATTGCGGTCATAGGTATCAACTCGCAATCTTGTGGCGTCATGTATAATTCTGCATCTACCGACTGAGAAATATGTAAGAGTTCTCTCAATTCAGCATCAGCAGGGAGGGCATTAATAATCTCATTGTGCTCTTGAGGAGTAGCATTACCATCAAGATATGCCGCCAACACTTCTGCGGAGATATTATTTAGGGTTTCTTTTTTCATATTTCTCTTACTTCTTTTAGTGCGATTTCTGTTAATGCAGCAATAGCACGCTTTTTTATGTTATACAAATTATCTACGTTAGTTCCGAGTTCTTCTGCCACCGCGCTTGGTTCTGCATCGTCTAACACCAAGCGCTGAATAACATAGACATATCGCTTATTGGGCATTAATGCAAACAGGCGCTCCACGTCGATACGTGCTGTCGTTTTCCTGACTTCATCAAAAGAGTCTCCACGCTCAGGTGTCTCAAAGAGAGTTTCTTTTGGGGCTATATCTATCATGTCATTACGCTTTGCAATGAAATAGCGGATGGCAATGACCTTCATCCATTGGTAAATAGAACTTCTCCCCTGGAATTGGCGCAAACGATAGGCATCGTTCTCCATAAGGTGGAGATAGAACTCATTGACAAACTCGTCGTAATCTACTTCGTAAGAAAAGACATACCGCATTATGCTCATGAAGAGAGGGCGACATTTCCGAAAGAAAAATTGCAACGTCACCCGCTCGTCACGAGATATGAGGGCTTCTATTATTTGTTGGTCAGTCATTAGTTTTTAAGTTGTAAAAATGGAATAATCATCTTATAAGTAACACATCGTCTTCGCCGCTGGGCATGATAATTGTGTCTTTCTGCAAAGGAACAGAAGAGGTTATTTCATATTTCACGCGTTGCTTCTCAAGGGGGATAAATGTGGAAATGTAACCATTAGCATCTGATACGAGCGTATCACCTTCGATACAGATTATCACTCCCGACACTCCCTTTTCGTCTTCCGAAGAATAGACTAGCGTGCGAACATTTCCATAAGGTTCGGGATTGCGCTTGATATTTAAGGTCATTTCAGGGGATAAAATTAGGGCAGTGTCGGCAGACAAGAAATCTTGACACTCAAACGTCACTCCTACTTTTTGATTCATAAAGCGACTCGGGATGTTGGGAAACAACGCACAATCACCCCATGTCAGAACTGTATCGGTCTTTACTTCATTATCAAGTTTTAATTTTATGACGGCATTCTCCAATGGAGGAAGGTTTGAATTATTGACAGAGGTTTCATGGAACGTTATTTTTACTTCAACAGCTTGGTTTACAATCCATACACCGACTAAAGATGTGATTACAATTAGCAGTCCCAAACACCATCCTGCTATCTTCTGCATCATCAATCGCTTGTGGCGTTGCCAAATAGAATCAAACTCTACTCCGAGCAATTTAGAGATAAGTTGGACGTAAGCACGCTCTTTATTTAACCATGCCCAACGATGAATCTTTTCATGAATGTTGGCGCCGAGAATTTCGGGAAGTCCGAGTTCTTGAACAACAGGATTAAAACATTCTGTCTCTGGATTTCCGCTGTGGGGAACACCATCAACGATAAAGAAATGGATGTTTTTCGTTCTGCCCAAACTGTGGAAATAAGCAATTTCCTTGCCCACCCATTCTGATCGTGCAGAATTAGGCGAACAGATAACAATCAGATGTTGCGAATCGCGGAGTCGTTTCTTTATCTCTTCCGTTAAATCTCCAGGTTGTATGTCTGTTGGAGCAAAGAAAATGGGTTTTAAAGGTGTGCGCCCCCACCCTCTCTCGCTACACAACGTTGCTGGAAGTCGGTAATGTTCCAACTTCCTTTGCAATTGCTTCCCCCATGCTATATCCTTGGAGTTATAGCTAATGAAAGCAAAGTATTTAGAATGTATATTACTCATTTAATATCTGTTTTATTTTTTCAACATCTTCATAATATTCCTTCGGAATGACATTTGCTTTTTCAAACGCCTCAAAGTCGCTCATGAAAGCGTCTTTTAACTCTTCCTTATATTGACGATAAATCTGTTCTGCTTGCTCATACTTACCTTGGAACAACAGTGCTGTTGCTAAGTTGGAATATAGCAACACCTCTGAATTATCTATTTCTAAAGCCTTACGTATATAAAGTTCTGCCTCAGCATACTTAGACATGAAGATACTGACGAAAGACATATCATTGAGACGGATTGCATAAAATTTATTATATTGTTCGGGATTATTTTCTGCTAATCTTCTAATAATACCCAATGCCTCATTAAGGATAATTTCAGATTCGGCATAACGTTTAGTATCAATATAAATATTAAATAGATTTAATAGAGTCTGCACCAAAGCAGGTTCAAAATCCTGAGGTTGTAACTCTACAAATCTTCTACGTATCTCCAGACACTCCTTATTTATCTTTTCACTCTCGGAATATCGTTGAATATTATAACAAATAAGCGCTAAATTCTGGAGAAGATCAGCAACTATAGGTTCATTAACCTATGTATCTAGTTCGGCAAGTCTCCTGCGAATCTCCAAAGACTCTTTATACATCACCTCACTCTCAGAATAACGTTGAGTGTTTAAATAAAGATAAGCCAAATTTGAAAGAGTATGAGCTAGATTACTTTCAAATGCCTCCGGATTCTGTTCAGCTAGTCTTCTACGTATCTCTAAACATTCTTGGTACATCGCCTCACTCTCAGTTATACGTTGGGTGTTATAACAAATAATAGCTAAGTTATGGAGAAGATCAGCAACTATAGGTTCATTGAGTTGTGGGTTCTGTTCGGCAAGTCTTTTACGAATTTCTAAAGCCTCTTTATACTTCACCTCACTCTCAGAATAACGTTGAGTATGAAGATAAAGATATGCCAATTTTTGAAGAGTCTGAGCTAAAATTGGCTCATATACATTGGGAATCTGTTGGGCTAATCTTTTGTATATTTTTAAGGACTCCATATATAAAGAATCACCTTCTGAAATACGTTGAGTTTGAAAGTAGAGATGAGCTAGATTCAAATAACCATGTGCTACATCAGGTTCAAATGCTTGTGCGTTTTTTTCAGCCAATCTTTTACGTCTTTCAATAGCCTCTTTATACATTAATTCTGCCTCTGCAAAATTATTATTTTGATGATATAGAATCGCTAAGTTATATTGAGTATGAGCTAAATATGGTTCAAAAACCGCAGGGTTCATCTCTGCCATTTGCTTGCGAATTTTTATTGACTCCTTGTACATCTGTTCGCTTTCTGAAAAACGTTGACTAGATAAATACAATAATCCCATATTATGCAATAACATAGACAGGACACTCTCATTTGAGTACGATTTCAACTTATTATTTTTTTGCATTTCCCATGCAACTTTATACATTCGTTCACTTTCATCATAACGATTTGTATAGCAATAAAGATTACCTATATTAACAAGTATGTCAAATAAGTAAACGTCATTATCAATGCCTTTATTTCTTAATTCATTACATCTTTCCAAAGCCTCCTTCCCCAGTAGTTCTGCTTGGGTGAATAAATGAATTTCGTTGTATAATGAAGATAATTTATTTAGCGTAATAACCAAATTTATTTCATCTACTTGTGAATTATGAATCGCCTTTTGACGATATAATTTTACTGCTTTCTCATAATAATACTCTACTTTGTGGTACTGTTTTTGAAATTGACTATAATCCCCGACTTCAATCAACCAATCTACATTCGTCGTATCAAGCATCGCCCGTTTTTCAATATAATACGCTGCTGAATCATATTGATGTTGCATTTTGAAATTTTCAAAAAAACTGTAGCAACGGCGCGCTAATTCATCCTTATCAAATTGATGTACTGACTCGGCTTGATTTAGCTCTTCTTTCTTTTGTTGTATCAATGCGCCTTGTTGCAAATGGGCATCAATTTGGCTATTTAAGTCTCCACGTGTTTTGAGCAGAGAGTCGGCCTTAATCAAATCTCCTTCTTCTATATAGTGGGAAACTTGGCGGTAGAAATTATCTAATTGATCATAATCCAATTTGGCATAACGCTCTGCCATTTCACTGATAAGTTTTTCTTTGCTCTCCTGTGCTGCATACAACTCCTGCAGAAGTTCTTGATACTTCTGCTGAGAGATTTTATTTTCAGCCTTAAGCGTTTCTATTTCTTCTTCCCTCTTCTGCAACTGCTTATTGAGCGTTCTGCGTATTGTTCTTTCCTTCTCCAATTTGTCTTGCAACAATTGTTCGGGAGTTTCCATCACAAAATATTGAACGTTAGCAGTATGTTCATAAGTTTTAGAGGCAACGTCGGCATCAACTAACTCATAATCCTTCTTCGCTACTGATTGTACGAAATAGTGTGTACTAGAAACGGGGAAGGAAAATGTTCCGTCATTATTCTTAACAGCAACATTATTCCTACCTTTAATCGTAACTACCGCACCTGGAAGTCCATGACCAGGAATGTGTTTCCCATTCACCATGCGACCACGTGTCTTCACACAACCTTTTTGCACTTGATTCTGAGCTAATAAGGTTATGCAAGGGAATAATAAATTTAGGATTATAAGTATTGTTTTCATTGTCGGTTTTTCATTGAAAAGACAATCTATAAAGATGCTTCTATTCTTTATCTCTTCATCAATTTATTGTACAGCAAAACATCCCTTCCCCACTCACTTTTTCTTCACCAAGTTCATTTCAATCAGTGCATCCAATGTGCTCTTCAGATCCTTAACGGTAGAATCATTCTCGCCTAAATATTGTTTTAGGATTTTGTACGCCACTTCAAGATGCTCATAAGCATGTGTGAAGCGCTTTGATTGAAGATAGAGCATACCGATGGAGACATGCAAGGGCAAAACTTCAACAGTTTCAGGACCTGATAATTTTGTTTGCACCTTAAGTGCTTTATTATAATAGTTTAACGCCTCTGAAAGATTGCCTTGTGCTTGATAAGTTTCAGCTAAATTATTATATGCCTCAACTACATTTGAGTGGTTTTCGCCAGTCGTTTTAATAAATCCCTTTTGTGACTTCCTATGTAGTTCCAACGCCTTATCTTGGTTGCCCAAAGCATTATGTATGTGTCCTAAATTTGCGTAGGTAATAGCAACTTCTGGATGTTCCTCCCCATATATTGGAATTTGGATTTGGAGTGCCTTCTCATAATAATCAAGGGCCTTAGCATAATCACTTTGTTTATAGTAAGACACACCTAAATTATTGTAGGAAGCAGCAACGTCGGGATGGTTTTCACCCAATAATTTCAAACGTAGGTTAAGAGTTCGTGTGTAAAAATCAATTGCTTTTTTAGTGTTACCTAAATCAGAATGTACACTGCCGATATTGTGGTAGATAGAAGCAACCAAAGGATGGTTTTCGCCATAAGCATCCAAGGTGTTAGCTAGCGCCTTTTCAAAATATTCCAATGACAGCTCATTTTCACCCATCTTTTGATATAGGGTTCCCATATTATTGTAGGTGAGACCTATGTTGGGATGTGATTCGCCTAACACTTGCTTTTGTATGTTTAATGTCTTCTCATAATATTCTGGAACCTGAGAATAAAATCCTTGCGTTTCGTAAACACTCCCTATGTTGCTGTAGACTGTAGCCACAGTGGGATGCAATTCGCCATAAATATTTAGCAAGTATGTTAATGCCTTTTTGTAATACACTATGCTCTCGTCACATTTACCTTGAGCGTGATAAATCTGTCCGATGTTAGCATAAATAGTTGCCACTTCTGGATGATTCTCACCGAAAAGTTTCAAATCTATAACCAAGGCTTTCTCTATCCAATTCAAGGCTTGTGCATAATCTCCATCAAGCATATAGGTTAACCCCATATTATTATAGGTAACAGCCAGTGATTGATGTTCTTCACCAAATAAATGTTTTCGGATGCGAAGTGCCTTTTCAAAATATTCAATGGCCTTTGCATATTCACCGCGTTGCGAATAAACACCTGCAATATTATTGTATGCACCAGCCACTTCTTCATCGTTTTCACATTTCCCCTTTACTATAATGTTTACTCCTTTTTCTAAATACTCTAAGGCTTGTTCAAGTTTCCCTTGAAGCCTTAAAACTGATCCGATGTTCGTATAACATGGGCCAACTTCAAAATGATTTTTTCCAAAACGTTGTTCTTGAATGGTTAAGACTTTTTCAAATAGGTTAATGGCTGTTGGATAGTCGCCTTGCATTCCACGAATAATTGCGATGTGCGTGAGGAAAAGGGTCACTTGCTCAGAGTTCTCACCTTGTTGCTTATAGGCATGGCGTAAACCGCGATTGTAATAAACCATCGCAGTTGGGAAATCGGCCAAATACGTGTCAAGGAACTTTGCCGCATCATATTGCCATTCTATATTCGTTGTGTCCAGGCGCGCACGCAATTCAATATACTTTGCCGCTGAGTCGTTGGCATGTTGCATTGAAAAACTTTCAAAGAAACTATAACAACGACGCGCCAACTCCTCTTGCTCACGCTTGATCAAATCTTGCTGAATCAAGTTGGTTTCGACCTGAGATACAACGTCACCCCTGCTTCTCAGCAAAGAATCAGCCTTTACGAATTCACATTCCTCCATGTAGAAACACACCTTTTGATAAAACGCATCCATCTCGTCATAGTCAAGCGTGGCATAACGCTTGGCCATGTCTTTAATGAGTTTTTCGTTTTGTTCACGCTGTGCGTCAAGTTCTTGAAGGAGTTTGAAATATTCCTGTTGACTGATTTTTTGCTCAGACTTGAGTTGTTCAATCTCTTCTTCTAAAGTGCGGCATTTCTGCTCCAATGCCATACGGAATTTCTTCTGAGCATTTCTTTGGTCCTCGAAATTCTGCTCAGGCGTTTCCATCACAAAATTCACCACGTTTGAAGAAAAATTATACGTCTTAGGTGCTGCATCTGCATCAACAAGAACGTAATTCTTCTTCGAAACGGATTCTACGACAAAGGAATTTCCTTTAGTCGTAAAAGAGAACGAACCATTATTGTTTTTCACCCCGACTGCATTGCCTCCCTTAATCGAAACGATGGCACCAGGGAGTCCCTTACCAGGAACATGCACGCCATTCACCATGCGTCCGCGGGTTTTCACACATCCTTGTTGCACACGAGTTTGTGAGTGTGCGTAATGAAAAGCAAGCAATGCTATAAAAAGGATTGTTATTTTCTTCATATTTAAGTCGTGATTGAGAATGAGTTAAGTATATAGTTAAGAGTTTTGAGTCAGTGTATAAATCGAGGGGATGCAAACTTTGAGTGTGTAAGTAATAACATGGTGTTGATTTTGACGAAATTTCCAACCGTCAAAACAACACCTGTTATAAGCAAAACTAAATCTTTAAGAAGTTGAACAAAGTCTATAAGAATTTTAATTATTAGAAACTTTGTTTACATTGTCCGACATTCTCAAAATATCAGGCAGTTTTCTGATAATATTTCTGTCTAATTGTTTGTCACCATCACTTAAATCGGCATAAGGTTTGATAAGGTTGTGCACATACATATATTTCTTCAATTTTTTCAAATCAACCTCCTGACCTTTTTCATTTTTGCCCAATGCTCGATAACCCATCAAGAGTTTTTCCATGTTCCAACGACAATGTTCTGTATAAGCCATTCGCTCAATTTGTTCGTCAGAGAATGTAGCAGATTTTGCACTCTCTGTGTCCAGTCCTATGGAGCGTAACTTGAACTCTATGGAATCTACCAAATAGAGGTTTGACCATTTGTGTGAAGTAGATAAAGTTTTCCAGAGTACTTTCAGCGTTTCATACTCAGGAAGGGTTGAAGGAAGGGTATGATTGTTATCAGAGTAAAACTTATAGATGTAGTTAAAAGCCATTGCCTTTTTGTTGGAATCATCTTTAACAGAAAAACTATCGTCAATCATTCCGAACGGATAAAGGTTGGCATACTTCTTATTCTTTGCATTTTCAGACTTCGCAGCATCACCAAAAGTCTTAATCAACGCTCCTGTCTTCTCTTGTCTCACAAAGATGTTTACAACTTGGTCAGAATCTACAACGGTCCAAGGATTCTGGCCGTCGTTTCTGCCTCGTGTATAAACTTCTTCGGGGAGATACATGGCCATGCCAAAGTTTTGTGAGGGATTGTGCACACAAAGTGCAATGGTTATTATCGCATCTTTGTCATCCAACTGCTTAGTTATCCAATCTCTTACGTACTTTGACTCCACACGTCCCTTAATAAACTCAAATTGGATGTCTAAGAAATTATCGCCCTTTTCCACCTCACTCCACCCACTAAAATTACATTCAGAAAGGTCGGCATATTTTGTCGGCGCAATATCAAAATATCCAGCATGACGACCGATAAAGAAATTCATTTCTCTGTCGGCGTGGTCGTCAATAAACGTAATGCGAGTTCGGTTGTCGCCAGTCTCTTCATTAAAGTTAGGGAAGTGCATCATGTGTGCCGCCTCTTTTGCAAGCGCAATACCCATACGATTCATGCCCACGATGATTAAGTGAACGTGCTTATTGCTTTGGTAAGCAATACCCTCATGATCTAACTCAGGATAATCAATACGCTTCGTCCCTTTACCATAATCGCTGTTCGTCAAGAGGCGATTTGCCCAGCGCTTGTAGAAGTTATAGGGTCTAAAATCAAAATATTGTTTCCAGTCCTTGCTAATATCATTGAGTTGTAAAGCTGCGTACGAGGCTTCGTTCTCAAACCAGATGGTCAAAGGTATTGTTTTTGTTGAGCAACTCTCTGAGTGAATCTCCACCAAGGTTTCAAAGGTGTACATATTTTCAGCATCATGGTCGCTCAACTTACGTTCGCCAACAATGAATATTTCTTTTGCACTCGTTGTGTACAGCAACGTCAACTCCTCTACTGACAAGCGTGGTGCATGCACCAAAAGCACCCGTTTCATTTCCTCCTTTGACAATTTAGAAAGCAAATCATTTCTAATTTCTTCAACAGAAGAGGAAGTCTGCAAGATGAACTTAGTCTTTGAATAATCCTTGTTGTTGAGCAACTCTGAGAGAATGGAGGGCACAATAGTGTCATAACCAATAATAACTACATGATTCTTCAACTTGTAATGAAAATGCCCCTCCTTAATGGAGTCCACCTTCTGAATAATAAAATTCGTGATGATGGATATGATTAAACCTGAGAAAAAAATGGTGCCCAGGCATTCTATAACAAGCAAGGTAACGCTTGCCCCACCAAAAGGACTCACGCGTTGAAGAATGCTGTTAGAATTCACAAACAATCGCAACGTTTGCCAAAAACCAATCCCTCTAGTTTCCCCTATAAGCACTAAATAAAATAAAGCTAACCCTAAAAACAGTAAAAGATTAACGACTGTAAAAAACAGAAGTTTACTCGGCAATCCGCTTTCTAAAAGTTTATACAACCCATATTTTCCTCTTTCATGTAAAGCGAGTGTCCAAGATTTAATCTTTTCTGATAATTTATTCAACTTATCTTTGATATCCATAGAATCTATTTTTTGTGGTACAATTTATATTATTTAAATATCATAGTTGTGGAAGAAAAAGTCCGTCTTATCCCCCCATTCTTATTTCACAACAAATTCTTTTTCTGCCAACTTTTTGTTATTCCACCATATTTCAACTCTGTTCGGTCCATTAGACAAGATTCCTAGTGGTATTTCAGGATAAAAAGAATTGTATTTATAATTTGCACCAATATTCACAGTCTCTTGAACAATACGTTCTAAAGTACCGTAGTGAAAAATCTTTAAATCGATCTTATAACTAACTTTTTTTGCTCCAAAATATATTATATGTGGATTTATTACAACTGGTTTATCACTGTAAATAAGGAATCCCTGATAATTCAATGAGCTATTTCCAACGAAAATTCTATCTATTATAAATGGTTCACAATCTATTCCTGAAAGTATTTTATTTAAACTATCTTCAATTATTTTATAATCATTTTCTAAATCATTATACATAAATTTTGATGATTCAAGAGAATCACAGAAACCTGAATAACCCAACAGACCGCCTCCGAGCAGTAAAACTATAAGACCGATATATATTGCATGAATATATTTTGAAGTAAGTTTCCTCTTTACGGGAGTTGTATTCTTAAGCTCCTGTTCAAGAGTTTTAACCTTATCTGCTAATTTTACTTTGCTCTCTTCTAACGCCTTGATTTCTTTTTGTAAACTATCTATTGTATCTTCAGAAATTTTAGTGCCACAATTCCCTTTCTTTTCCCACCTTGATTGAGCAAGAATAAGAACAGACTTATCTACTTCTATATCCATCCCTTCGATTTCTGACAAAGAAGGAAAGAACCAACCACATGCTTGGCAATAATCAGTTTCAATATCAACCTTACTCTCGCAGACTGGACATTGCTTTTGGGTTATGTCTATTGAACGGAGTTTCTTGTAAATACTTTCTAACAAGGCATTGCGAGTTTCCTTGAGTTTCTGTAATTCGTTTGCCTGTTCTTGAATCTCATGCTTTACCGACTTTTTCCACTCACGCTTTTTAAGTTCTTCACGGCGCAAAGCTTCGTCCGCTTCAATCTTGGAAATTCTTGCCTTTTCGTTTTCAACAGTTTTGAGCAAATCTGTCAAAGCGTCATTTTTTGAAAAGTCGATATAGTCAAGGGGATTGAGCAAGATTTTGAACTTCTTGTTGTATTTACTTCCATCTATCTTAATGGGAATTATCAACTGATTATTTTCTATCGCTTCAAATATTTCCCCTGCTGTATAGATAGATTCATTAGAACGCTCTGAAGAAACGAAGAGCATCATCTTAGAATCGGCAATAGCATTAGCTATCACCTCCACAAATTCAGAACCTTTATAGATTCCCTCCTTATCAAACCAATAACTGATTTGATGTGCATCAAGAAAGTCCAATATTGCTTTCACAGGACTATCAGGCTTTACAACTTCGTGATCATCCACATAGTCCTGGCGTGAATAACTTATAAAAACGTCGTATTTCATTCTTTTAATCAAATGGTAAAGATTAAACTAAATTTTATTAGGTCACCTTAACAGGCCTTTACCTATACTTTATCGCCATTAGGCAACTATAAGTAATCATCATAACTACCCAAGCAACCATATATTAATCCACAAAAATATTAAAAAATGTTTAAAGTCAGAACATCTGTTTCATTTTTCCACATTTCAAAGCCTGAATGACATGAGAATCAGGGATGAAGCAGAGTCTATAAATAAAAAGAATTGGGTATAAAAGTCAAAAGTTTCGTACCCAGTAACTTAAATACGAACAATAAAAAATCCCGAATCCTTGTAGGATCCGGGAGAAATAAAAATAAAGTGAAGTGAAATTAATTAAGTAATAGGGCAACTTTTTTCTAACTTAGCATGCCGAGTTAATATTATATTTTCACAGCTTGCTCAGCGGCTGCTTGTTCGCGTTGTTGCCCGAGAAGTTGGAAGTCCTTCTTGCGGAGTTTGAAAGAGTTGGTGAGGTATTTGTCACGCACAATTTGATTTTCTGCAAGTTCCTCGGGTGTGCCTTGGAAAAGAATGCGTCCTTCAAAGAGCAGATAGGCACGGTCCGTGATACAGAGAGTTTCTTCCACGTTGTGGTCAGTGATAAGAATACCTATGTTCAAGTCCTTCAACTTCCAAACGATGAACTGGATGTCTTCTACGGCAATGGGGTCAACTCCCGCAAAAGGTTCGTCAAGCATAATAAACTTGGGGTCAATAGCAAGACAACGTGCAATTTCACAACGTCGGCGCTCGCCCCCTGAAAGTTGGTCACCAAGGTTCTTACGCACCTTTTGAAGACGAAACTCGTTGATGAGGCTTTCAAGTTTCTCACGCTGATATTCCTTAGGTTTGCCCGTCATTTCGAGAACAGAAGCGATGTTGTCTTCAACCGAGAGTTTGCGGAAAACAGATGCTTCTTGCGCCAAATAACCAATGCCAGCCTTTGCACGACGGAACACGGGATATTTCGTGATTTCCTCTTCACCGAGAAAAATACGTCCTCCGTTGGGAACGACAAGCCCAGTGGTCATATAAAAAGAAGTAGTTTTTCCAGCGCCATTAGGTCCTAAGAGACCTACAATCTCACCTTGTTTTACGTCAAAAGAAACACCATTAACCACGGTGCGTTTGCCGTATTGCTTCACTAAATTTTCAGTGCGCAACACGAGGGGTTCGGGAACTTGTATCTCGGGGGTAGGAACTGTAAATGAATCCATGAGAGGTTATGAGGTTTTTAACGGGGAAAGGTTAATGGTGAAAAGTTTAACGAAAGGTCAACGATGAAAGGTTAACGACTAATGTTTAAAGCTTAACGATTAACGCGGAACGGTGAAAAGTCACTTCTCATTTGCAAAATTACAACATTAATATGAGAATAACAATACCGCTTGTTCTTAAAATAAAACATTGACTCATGCTCAGTGTCTTCTTGTTGGGGGAGACGGCTAAGCATGAGTCAATGTTTATAGATAGTTATTTTTAAACTTCTGCATCAGCATAGAGGAAGCGCTTGATAGAGCGTTTGGGGGTCTTTTCAAACTCTTCGTTGTAGATGCGAATGCCTGAAATCTGTTCGTAAGAAGCAACCATCGCATTAAGGTCCTTACGGTTTTGCTCCATTGCCTGGCGGATGCCGTCGTCATCAAGTCCTGCCTTGCCAGCTTCGTCAAAGTCGGGATAGATGAGGGCATAGAGTTTTTCGCCCTTCTGAATCACGATGCTTTCAGCCACATAAGGAAGAGTATTGAGTTTATCTTCAATTTCTTCGGGATAGATGTTCTGACCACTTGCACCGAGAAGCATGTTCTTAGAACGTCCACGGATGTAGAGGAAACCATCTGCGTCCATAATACCAAGGTCACCCGTGTGATACCAACCGTCACGCAAAGTTGCAGCTGTTGCTTCGGGGTTTTTGTAATAACCCTGCATCACATTCATACCACGTGCAAGGATTTCACCAACCACTTCCTGAGGATTAGGACTATCAATGCGGATTTCCATACGAGGAGCGGGAAGACCGCAAGAAGTTGCACGGTGTTCCTTCCAGTCAGCATAAGAAATGATTGGCGCACATTCTGTTGCTCCATAACCTACAGTGATGGGGAAACCAATCTTTTGGAGGAACAGTTCTACTTCACGATTGAAAGCAGCACCACCTACGATTACCTGATAGATATTACCACCGAACGCATCTACTAACTGCTGGCGAACCTTGCTCAAAATCTTATCCTGCACCACAGGAAGCGCAAGCAAAAGCTTCATGCTGGGTGTAGAAAGTTTGGGCAACACATTCTTCTTGATAATCTTTTCGATAATCAAAGGCACAGAAATTACGATGCGAGGTTTAATTTCTCCAAATGCCTTAAAGATAATCTTGGGCGAAGGAATACGCGTAAGGAAGAAGATATGACAACCATTGATAAACTCAAAAAGGAATTCAAATGCCATACCATACATGTGAGCCATAGGGAGCATGGAGATGATATTATCACCCTTTTTAAGAATATGTCCTAACTTTTCCTGACCAAAAGCTACGTTTGACCAAAGCGCACGGTAAGGAATCAACACACCCTTAGAGTTACTTGTCGTACCTGAAGTGTAATTAATAAGTGCAAGTTCTTCAGCCTCTGCCTTATGATAAGTTACATGCTCGGGACGGAAGTACTTAGGATACTTTTCGCCAAAGATGCGGTTGAGGTTTTCACGCGCCTCAGTCAATTTTTCTGAACGACTCACACAAAGTGAATAGTCAGGGATGTATACAATACCCTCAAGGTTGGGCATTTCATCAGCAGAAAGTTCTTCCCAAGCAACGTCGCCTACAAATAAAAGACGTGCGTCAGAGTGGTTTACGATGTCATGAACCTGCTGAGGTTTGAATTCGTGGAGGATGGGAACAGCTACGGCGCCATAAGTCAAAGTTGCAATAAATGCTACGGCCCAGTGAGCACTATTACGTCCGCAGAGTGCAATCTTATCACCCTTTACAACGCCAGCATTTTCAAAAAGAATGTGCAACTTTTCTACCTTTCGCGCAACGTCGTTATACTGTAAAGTTTTACCTTCATAGTCGGTCAACGCATCAAGGTCCCAGTTTGCTTTAATACTCTGCTCAAAGAGAGAGTTAAAATCTACATAATTCATGATGGATAATTTCGGTTTTATTGCACCTAAGTCACTTCCTTATCAACAAGGAAAACTTGGCACAAATTTCTGTTTCGTGTGCAAAAATAGTGATTATTTTGTTTGCTCGACTATGTTTTTCATAAAAAAATTCACAAATGGGGACAGAATGTGTAATTTTGCGGTAGTTTATACGAAAAAAATAACCACAAATGAAAGTTCGAAACATTTTCTTAATCATCGGGATAGTGTTATCCCTCATTCTTGGAGGAATAGCGTATTATGTCATTAATTTCTACGCCCTAACCCCATTTAGCGATTCACAAACCTCACACACACTATATATATATAAGCATGACACACAAACATCTGTTGCCAACCAACTTGCAGAGATTAACTCTCAAAAGTTTAAAGCAATAGCGTTGATGTGGCAGTTCAAGGACTATACGCCACGCCCTGGTAAATATGAAATCACCCCTTCTCAAAATGCTATTGATATCTTCCGCATGTTGAGAAATGGTCAACAGAAACCCGTGAAGCTTGTCGTAAACCCAGCATGGACGGTAGAGATTATGGCATCTCGCCTTGCGCCTCAGTTGATGGTTGACTCTGCCGAGTTGGTTTCTTTCTTAAATGACACAACCACACTTCACTTAATGAATTGCACCCGCGAGACGCTCCCTGCTCATTTCATCCCTAACACCTATGAGGTGTATTGGACAATCACCCCCAAGCAATTAGTTGAGCGTTTGGAAAAGGAGTATAAGAACTTCTGGACCACGGAACGTCGTCAGAAAGCAGAGAAACTTGGATTGTCACAACATGAAGTAAGCACATTGGCATCTATCGTATGTCGAGAAACAAATAATAAAGCAGAAATGCCCATCATTGCTGGATTATACCTCAATCGTCTGCACAAAAAGATGCCCCTTCAAGCCTGCCCCACCGTTATCTTTGCACGTAAGGATTTCTCCATCCGTCGCTTAACTGACCCCATGAATCCCGATTCTCCTTACAACACATATCGCTATCCGGGTTTGCCTCCTGGCCCCATTTTCATCCCTTCAATCGTTGCTATAGATGCTGTTTTAAACGCCCAAAAGAACAATTATATATATATGTGTGCGAAGGAAGACTTTTCAGGCACTCATAACTTTGCCTCCTCCTATGCCGAGCACCAACGTAATGCGGCAAAATATCAGCGCGCTTTCAAACAACGATTCAAATAATGGACAATGGTGAACGGTGAACGATTAAAGTTTAACGATTAAAGTTTAACGATTATCCCTCTTCATCGTTCACCGTTTAACGTTAACCCTTCACCGTTAAACGTTCCCCCTTCACCGTCCACCGTTAACGTTCATCGTTCCCATGCTATACATCCACATCCCATTTTGCCAACAACGCTGTATCTATTGTGACTTTTATTCTACCACACAATCCATAGACAAAGCGCTTGCCTACGTTCATGCCGCAGAAAATGAAATGCGCCATCGAAGCAAAGAACTTCCAACGACGCAACTTTCATCTGTATATATTGGAGGTGGCACCCCCTCCCTGCTTCCTCACGAAGCCATTCGTCAGTTATTCTGTGCCGTACGCACCTATTTCACGCTCTCCGAAGGCGCTGAAATTACCTTCGAGGCAAATCCTGACGACATCACTCCTGAATTAATTGACGTGCTCATTTCTGTTGGGGTGAACAGAATTAGTTTGGGAGTGCAAAGTTTCAATGACCAACAATTACAATTGCTACGCCGTAGGCACACCGCCAATCAAGCCATTGAGGCAGTCCATCTTATTCATCGCAAAGGCATTCCCCATATTAGCATAGACTTTATTTATGGTCAACCTCAGCAAACCCTTGCTTCTTGGGACGATGATTTAAAGACAGCTCTCTCCCTCCCCGTTGATCATTTGTCTGCTTATGCCCTGTCCGTGGAAGAGGCAACCCCCTTGCAACGCCTCATTAAGAGTCAAACACTCTCGTTACCCTCGGATGAAACAACATGGCACATGTATCAGCATCTCTGTGAGGCGACTCGCAAACATGGGTTCCTTCATTACGAAATCTCCAACTTCTGCCTCCCCAATGCTCATTCGCGCCATAATAGCGGTTATTGGCAATCACGCCCCTATTTGGGTATCGGTCCTGGAGCACACTCTTATGACGGAGCGTCAAGACACTTCAACCCTCTAAACCTTCAAGATTACATCAATAAGCAGGGCATCACCCATCGCACTACAGAGGTCCTTTCTGAAGCAGAACAATGTAATGAGTTTGTCTTTACTGCCCTCAGAACAAGCAATGGACTTAATATGGATGAATTTGAAAAAATGGTGTCTTCTGTGGTAATAGATTGTGTATCGTCGAATGGATATACTACTTGTATGTGGCATAATCTGATTACTTCCAAAATTGTATTGGATAAAAACGGAAAACTGAATGAGTTACAGAAAAAATATCAGATTAAATATCCAGAAAAGTTAAAGAAAAACATTGTATCCAATAATCTAAAGCTTATTAGCGGTATGCTCCCATCTTTTGATATGCAAATCAAAAA
>CALFGU010000222.1 GCA_937877685.1 uncultured Prevotella sp. | reverse complement strand
TCTTCGCCACTTACCCTATTCTGGCGGATATTCCTGGGGCACGAATGCTGTTTAACATTGTCTTTTTCATCACCCTCCTATCCCTCATCATGCAGGGAATGAGCATTTCGTGGGTGGCAAGAAAGTTTAACCTCGACCTGCCTATTGAAAAAGAGGGCAACGAATTTGGCGTTGAACTTCCTGAAGAACTTGACGCGCAGTTGTCAGACTATGTTGTCACAGAGTCTATGCTCAAAAACGGCAACCGCCTGATGGATATGAACCTCCCCGACTCTACCCTCGTCATCATGGTGAAGCGCGGCGAAGAGTATATTGTGCCCAACGGACAATTAGAGTTGAAGGTGGGCGACGCACTCTTGTTTGTGTCTAAGGAAGAGTTGGCGTTTTAATTAAGGTTGTAGGTTATAAGGTTTTGAGGTTTTAAGGACCATGCGGGGTTGAATGCTCCACATGTCTCCGACCTTAAAGACCTTAAAGACTCTAAAGACCTTAAAGACCTTTCCCCTAAAAGCCTTAAACCCTTACAACCTCATAACCTTAAACCTTAAAACCTTTCCCACTAATGATTATCTGGTCTCCCTCTGAAATAGCGCTCGAATTAGGTCCCATCGCCCTGCGTTGGTACTCCTTACTTTGGGGTATTGGTTTGGCGTTGGCATACTTTGTAGTGTATAAACTTTACCGCCATCAGAAGCTGACGCAAGCGCAGTTTGACCCGCTCTTCCTCTACTGCTTCTTCGGCATCTTGATTGGGGCACGCTTGGGCCACTGCCTGCTTTACGAACCCGGGTATTACCTTTCACACATCACGGAAATGGTGTTGCCCATTCGCACCATGCCCGACGGCAGCACGAAGTTCATTGGTTACGCCGGACTTGCCTCTCACGGGGGAACGATTGGCGTGATTGTGGCGCTTATGCTTTACGCCCGCAAGACGAAAGTAAAGTTTCTGCACGCCCTTGATAATATTTCGATTGCCACGCCCCTCACGGCGGGGTGCATCCGCCTCGGAAACTTGATGAACTCCGAGATTGTGGGTAAGGCAACGGGCTCGGATTGGGGTTTTGTCTTTGCCGCAAACGGCGAGACGTTCCCACGCCATCCCGGACAGCTCTACGAAGCGATTGCTTACTTCCTCCTGTTCCCCCTCCTGCTTTGGCTCTACAAGAAAGCGCCTCAGCGCGTCGGTTCGGGCTACTTCTTCGGCACCGCCATCCTCTGTATCTTCACTTGCCGCTTCTTTATCGAGCTTTGCAAGG
>CALFGU010000221.1 GCA_937877685.1 uncultured Prevotella sp. | reverse complement strand
CGCCAACAAGTCAGAGCGATTGAGAAATCTTATTGGTGAGGCGGGAAGAGAACGAAAGAAACGAGAAAGAGAGCGTGTGCCGAACGCTTATGTTCAAACACACCCTCTCTTCTTTCATATCACCGAGCGGGGGGATAAAACCGCCAGTGCGTTACTTTTTACTTGCGCCGAGCACCTTCTTGCCGTTCACTTCAACACAAAACGCCCTTCGTGCGGGTGGAGGCTTTACGATGCACCCGTTTTTTTGAGGAGTTCTACATGCCCGCCCCCGCCGTGTTCGTAAGCACGTTGTCGTTCTTCTCGATATTCCATTCTGTGAGAATGTTCTTGAATCTACTCCAGGGGAGGGTGTTCCTATAAGCGTCCACACTTTCTTTGGGAACGTACAGCTCCGCATTCGCGTAGGTGGCCGACATGAAAGGCGACTCCGTGATCTCAATTTTTCCAGGGTCGGGTGCCTCTATGTAAATGTGTGATAACTTACCACAATCATTAAATGCATTTCCTCCAATGAATGTAATTTGGCTACCGATATGAAGGCTTGTCATATTCCTACACCCATCAAAAGCTAACGGCTCGATGCGCGTCACATAATTGGGAATGACCACGGATTCCAAGCCCATGCAATAACAGTATGTCATATACGGAATGTACGGCACCCCCTTATGCTCCACCACGGAGGTCAAACTGGAGCAGCCGCTAAATACCCCATTCTCCATGCTGGTCACACTATTAGGAATCTGCACAGAAGTCAACTTCTTGCAATAAATAAATACCTCTTTTTCAATGCTGATCACACTCCCAGGAATCACCACGGAAGTCAACTCCTCTTGACCAGAGAAAGTATTTGCCCCAATGCCGACCACACGATAGGTTTTACCATCTAGAGTCACTTTTGCGGGGATAGCTGCCTTGGTCGTACCTTTCGGCGCACCAGTCAGCACTACCTCGTTCTCTTTACCCGAGGGGGCGTAAGACAAATCACCGGGCTGTAAATCTTGAGCGCTCACGCCCATACCGCAGAGCCAGCCTATCGCCGCCAGCACTAAAATTTTCAACTTTTTCATCATTCAAAAAAACGTATCTATTTAGAGTTCCACATGTTCGCCCATCTCCCTCTCTCTCGCCCTGGCTCTTCTTATTTAAAAGCTGGGGGGAGAGAGCATGCCCCCTCCCCGCCCTACGAGGTGTGTGTGTGAGGGGCTTCTTTTGCAAAGGTAGAATTTTTATTTCAAAAGCCCCATGCGTGTCGGGTTCATTTTACCCCCGCCTTCGTAGATTCTTTTGGAAGAGAGAGAGTAATACCATCCGGAACGTTGTATTGCAGGTAACTTCTAATTCCCAAACCCCTAATCTCTAATCTCTCAACTCTCTCCTCTCTACCCCTCCCCATGCCTCTCCAAAACTTCGGCACCCTCGCCCAGCGTTACTATCCCGACAAGACATACCGCACCGCCACGCGCCTCTTCCGCCGTGAATTGGAAGTCACCAAAGGCCTCCTCCGTGCCCTCAAAAGGGCGGGATACACACCCACCACACGCTTGCTCACCAGCACACAGGTGAGGATTATTGAGGAGTTCATTGGGGAGGCGGGGTGAGTGGTACGAAATCGTCTTTAATAAGGCTATTATATAGCAATTGACTCCTCTGGAATTGATGCGCGCATTGCCTCGTAGGAGGCTTCGGTTTTATCTCCCCACCTTTGGTCATACATTTGAGATTTTATATTACCTTTGCAAGTAGAGTACATTGAATAAAAACTTAAACAAAATACCTTATGATGAATCCTAACGAACCAGTGGCGCAACAATCCCTCAAAACCTACAAAGTTATCATTGCGGTGAATACTCCCCATGGTGTGGGCTATTTTGCAGATAGCGAGGGGAACAAACTCTTTAACAAGCAGTTTGAAAAGGTAAGAAACTTCTCCGAAGGCCTTGCCCCAGTCAAGCAAGACGGCAAAAGTGGATTTATCAACACCCAGGGAGAGGTGGTCATACCTTGCATTTATGACGATGCGGGGAGCTTCCATGAAGGCTTTGCCAGTGTCAAGCAAAACGGCAAAAGGGGCTATATCAACACCCAGGGAGAGGTAGTCATCCCTTGCATTTATGACGATGCATGGATCTTCCATGAAGGCCTTGCCCGTGTCGAGCAAAACGGCAAAAAGGGCTATATCAACACTCAGGGAGAGGTAGTCGTTCCTTGCATTTATGACGAGGCGACGTGGTTCTCCGAAGGCCTTGCTGATGTCCAGCAAAACGGCAAATGGGGCTTTATCAATCCCCAGGGAGAGGTGGTCATTCCTTGCATTTATGACTGGGTGTTTAACTTCTCCAAAGGCCTTGCCTGTGTTGAGCAAAACGACAAATGGGGTATTATCAACCCCAAGGGAGAGGTAGTCGTTCCTTGCATTTATGACGAGGCGACGTGTTTCTCCGAAGGCCTTGCCCGTGTCAAGCAAAACGACAAATATGGCTTTATCAACCCCCAGGGAGAGGTGGTCGTTCCTTGCGTTTATGACTGGGCGGAGGGCTTCTCCGAAGGCTTTGCCCGTGTCAAGCAAAACGACAAATGGGGCTATATCAACACCCAGGGAGAGGTGGTCGTTCCTTGCGTTTATGACTGGGCGGATAGCTTCCATGAAGGCCTTGCCCATGTCGAGCAAAATGACAAAAGTGGCTTTATCAACACTAAGGGAGAGGTGGTCATTCCTTGCATTTACGACGAGGCGGAGAGCTTCCATGAAGGCCTTGCCGGTGTCGAGCAAAACGGCAAATATGGCTTTATCAACACAAAGGGAGAGGTAATCGTTCCTTGCATTTATGACGATGTGGATGACTTCCATGAAGGCCTTTCCCGTGTCGTGCAAAACTACAAATGGGGCTTTATCAACACAAAGGGAGAGGTAATCGTTCCTTGCATTTATGACGAGATTTGGGACTTTTCCGAAGGCCTTGCCCGTGTTGAGCAAAACGGCAAATGGGCCATCATCAACAAAGAAGGAAAGGTCATTGTGGAAGAATGTGGCGAGTGGAAAACCCATTGGTCAAAAGTAGAAATGGAGTAACCTTTGGTGTGAAGATTTGGAATATTGGGTATTTAGACGTATGACGAACAACAACGAGATAATCATCTATCAATCTGAGGACGGGCAGACACAAGTTGATGTCCGCATGGAGAATGACACGGTATGGCTCACACAGGCGCAGATGGCAGAGTTGTTTCAGAAAGACAGAACTGCTATTGGGCGACACATAGCTAATGTGTTTAAGGAAGGCGAGTTGAACCCAGAAGAGGTATGTGCAAAATTTGCACATACCACTCGACATGGTGCTATAGAGGGAAAAGTACAGGTGCAAGAGGTGGTTATCTACAACCTCGACGTCATCATCTCCGTTGGTTATCGTGTGAAGAGTCAGCGCGGGGTGCAGTTCCGCAAATGGGCTAACAAGATTCTGAAGGACTATCTATTGAAAGGTTATGCCGTAAACGACCGTCTGCGTCGTGATCAGTTGGGCGAACTTCGCCAATTGGTGCAGGTTGTAGGTCGCACACTACAGAGTCAAGACATCACTCAAACGACCGACGGACAGGCGCTCTTTGATGTGGTAGTGGACTACACCTACGCCCTCGACACACTCGACAATTACGACTATGAACGCCTCGCTATTGAGCGCATTACAATGCCCGAAACTCCCTTTCACGCTACTTATGAAAATGCCATGACTGAAATACGCCGCCTGCACGCCAAATTTGGGGGCAGTCAATGGTTTGGCAACGAGAAGGACGATTCCTTCAAAAGTAGCATCGGGCAGATATATCAAACCTTCGGAGGTGAAGAACTATATCCCTCAGTAGAAGAAAAGGCAGCTATGCTACTCTACCTCGTAACCAAGAACCACTCTTTCAGCGATGGCAATAAGCGCATTGCCGCCACCTTGTTTCTATGGTTCTTAAACAACAACGGAGTCCTCTATCGCCCTGACGGCACCAAACGCATTGCTGATAATACCCTTGTGGCGCTCACACTGATGATTGCTGAGAGCCGAACGGAGGAGAAGGATGTGATGGTGAAGGTGGTGGTCAATTTGATTAATCAGCACAATGCGTAAGTTACAAGAACAAAATCCCCTTTTAATATGAAAAACACGACACTTGGAATATTAACGCTGGCGGCGCTTGCCGAACCGATGATAGCGCAGGAGCGTGCGGACGTGGAGCCGTACTTGAAGATGCGCC
>CALFGU010000220.1 GCA_937877685.1 uncultured Prevotella sp. | reverse complement strand
CAGATGAAATTCATTGAGGAAACCAAATCCAAACTTGAGGCGGCGGCGTTGGGAAAACAGCCCCCCATCACGCCGGGAAAACCGCCGAAGGGCGAGTCGGACGATGAGAAACTCGCCGCAACTATGATGAAGTACGCGGGGCTGTAAATACTACATTAAGGAGATAAGAAAATGCCCAATAGCATTGCTCTTGCCGAGAAATTTCTTCCTATTCTCGATGGCGTGTACAAGCGCGAGAGTCTGACCGCTCGTCTGCTTGGTGCGAATGCGCTGATTCGTTTTGACGGCGCGAACAAGGTCAGCATCTTTAAGACCTCTCTGGATGGTCTTGCCGATTACTCCCGTGCCAACGGCTTTGTAAACGGCTCCGTGACCGCCGGGTGGGAGTCCTACACCCTGTCCAAAGACCGTGGCGTTGGTCTGAGCGTTGATCGTATGGATAGAGTTGCCGCCTAAAGCGGCTCGTTGTCCCCTTACAAAGTAATTTGTGAGTGAAAATCGGACGAGAAAACTGGAAGGCTAACCTCATTGAAATGTAATTGCTATATCTGTGGAAAAGAGTTTAATCGGAAACCCGCACTTATAAAACGAGCAGAGCATCCCGTGTGTTCACGCGAGTGCCAAACCGTTTTGAAGCATAGGGAGTGGGTAGAGGTTGAGTGCTGTGTATGTGGCAAACCGCTACTGCGTAGAAAGTCAAGGCTTGAAGTAAGGCCAAACCCGACTTGCTCCAACGAATGTATGTTGGAACTGCGGCGCAGACT
The DNA here is from genome assembly GCA_937877685.1 of uncultured Prevotella sp. Taxonomy (GTDB): domain Bacteria; phylum Bacteroidota; class Bacteroidia; order Bacteroidales; family Bacteroidaceae; genus Alloprevotella. Next base: position 2,297 of record CALFGU010000220.1, on the reverse strand, counting down.
TAACTACGATGAAACAATCCCCGATGAAGTGCGGCAGACCGACAGGAACTACTTCCCCGAAAACAAGCAGTTCGTTAAGGCGGTTATGAAGCGCGATGATTACACTTGCCGAGTGTGCGGAACGCACGGTGGCAATTTAGCGGTTCACCACCTCAACGGATACAACTGGGATATAGACAACCGCTACAATCCCGACAATGGCGTAACGCTTTGTCAAAGTTGCCACAGAAACTTTCACAAACGCTACGGCATGGGTAATAACACAGTAGAGCAATTCAATGAGTATGCTAATCAGAGTGGAAGGCTGTGAGTAAAGTCACAGTCACACGCAACGCATAGGAACTGAAACTGCGAAAGCAGAATACAATGTTCCCAAGAGCGTCCGACACCCTACTTAAATGAGGGTGATAAGGTATGCTGAACTTGCGGGAAACCGTAAGAAGTAGGGGATAAAAAGCCCCTACGGTAACACATTGAACGAAGAAACGCTTGGCATGGCCTTTGGCACTCTCGCCGGGGAGTTTGCCCGTGTGAACGAAGTCCCCGAACTGGACGCTTACCGCTTCGCCAAGATGGCCTCTGCTAACGGCATCACCGCTGCCTCTGCCGCCATCACCGTGGGTACTACTGATGTCCCCGCTCTGATTGACACCGCCGAGCAGGTCATGGGCGATGCGGAAGTCCCCACCGAGGGTCGCATCCTGTTTGTGTCCGAAAAGGCGTATGCGGGTCTGAAGTCCAAGATCACTCGCTACCTCCGCAACGAGGGCGATGTCAACCGCAATGTCGAGATGTACAACGACATGGAAGTCGTGCGTGTCCCCAAGGGTCGGTTCAACACCGCTGTGACTCTGTACGATGGTACTGCCAACTTCGGCTTTGCTCCGACTGCGGGTGGTTACCCCATCAACTTCCTCATCGTGCATCCCTCTGCCGTCTTGCCTGTCGTGAAGCATGAGATCGTGAAGGTCTTCTCTCCCGATGAGAACCAGACCGCTGATGCGTGGAAGTTCCAGATTCGCATCTATCACGATATGTTTGTGCTTGACCAGAAGGTCAAGGGCATCTACTGCCACTACGACACCACGCCCAACGCTTAATCGTGGAGGTAGCTGACAATGAAATGGCAGTTCTCTGATGGTTGGAATCTGGACGATTTCAGCCGCTCCATCTCCATGAGCGCGGATGCGGAACTGTCCGCTGACGAGAAAGCCCCGTTCGTTGCGTTCACTTGCTCTGCCGCGTCCAAGGCTCTGACTCTTGGCCTCGCGGACGGCGATGTGATGTTCGTGGCGAACATTGGTGGCACGAACGCCGTGACCGTTAAGGCCATCAGCGGCGATACTGGCACTTCCGTTGCGGCTGGTAAGGTTGCCATCGTCATCGCGTCCACTACCGCCAACGCCTCCAAGATTTACGTTCTGAACTGATGGAACGGAAGGTCAAGGGCGGCACAATCGTGGGTCTTGTTGGCGAACAGCCGCCCGTAGAGGAAACGCCCAAGACCGAAGAAGATGCGCCCAAGAAGCGCACAAGAAAAACCAAAGGGGAGAGCGAATAACTCTCCCCTCCATCCAAAGGAGTGTACCAAATGACAGACGCGGAAAAACTCGCAACGCTCAAGGTGCTTTTGGATGACGGGACTGGTTATCTGCCGAGCGATAGCAAGCTAAATACATACCTTGACCTCTCCAAGTTGGAAATCCTGTCTTGGAAGTATCACCTCGTTGGTGGCGTTCCGTCTACCGTGACCGCTGTTTCCCCTTTGGATGAGGCGGCACAGATTTACGCAGTTGTTGCCGGGTATACTCACGCGGGTGCAGAGGGTGAGCAGACACACATCGAAAACGGTGTGCATCGTCACTTCATCTATGAGGACATGATAGGGTACATCCGCAACCATGTCCTGCCGTATGTGAGAGTGGGGGCGAACAGTTGAGAACTGTTCAGCGTGACAAACGCCCCGTAGCGTATGCGTTCTACGATGGAATGACCGAACTGACGGACGCTGACAACAACTACACGGGCGAGTACCAACTGTCCTACACAACCCCCGTCCGCACACTCATGAACGTGAGCGGCGGTCGCGGACAGGCGAACGTATCCCTGTTTGGTCTGACGGATTCCTTTGCCCGGACAGCTACCACGGATGACCTTGAAACCCCGTTCGACACAAGCACCGTGTTCTGGATTGAGTGCGACCCGGACACCGACCCGTTCAATTACCGGGTGGTTGCCGTGTCGCGCACCATCAACCAAGTGGTTCTTGCTCTTGCGGAAGTGGAGCGCACAACGCC
>CALFGU010000219.1 GCA_937877685.1 uncultured Prevotella sp. | reverse complement strand
AGCGGTCCCCTCCCCCTATAAACAGGGGGAGAGCGCCATCCGGATTGTCTTTCATCGTTAACCCTTCACCATTAACCTTTAACCCCTCACCATTAACCTTTAATCATTCCCCGTTAACCATTATCCGTTCTTCACGCTTTTGCGATAAACGTTCGTCTCACGGATTTCGTAGCCCTCGCTTTGGTACAATTTATTCGCAGCTGTGCGTGAGGGGCGCGAGGTTAAGTTAAGCGACTTTGCACCTATCACTTGCGCCTCAGCAGCTAAGTGTTGGAGGAGTTGGCGCGCATAACCGCGGCCGCGGGCTGACTCGTCCACAACAACATCTTCCACCCACGCTTTCGTACCTGTAACAAGTTCCTGAATGGAAAGGGTTGTCATGGCGCAAATTTTGCCTTCCTCATCACGAAGTGTGTAAAGGCGAGTGGTGGGGCAAAGAAGCAAATTCTGAAGACGGACTTCAGTGAGCGGCTTTGCGTTTGACGAGAGTTGAGGCAAGAGATGATTGAGCGCCTCAAGGAGTTCGGGCGTCGCAACCTTCTCATGGGTTATTGTTGCTTGGTTAAGTTGCATAAGTAGTGTTCTGTAAGTTAAATGAAGTGTGGGATGCACCCCCTCGGGCAAGATTTCGCAAAGCGGTTCCAAGACAAAGCGACGCTTGTGTAGGCGCGGATGCGGAAGTTGCAGAGCGGGCGTATCCACAAGGAGTGCATCGCAAGCAAGAAGGTCTATATCCAGCGTGCGGTCGTGATGAATGCCGTTGACTGTCTTAGACGTACGCCCCAGTTCACGCTCAATTTGTTGCGTTATCTCTAAAACAACTTCAGGCGAGAGCGACGTTTCGAAAAGCGCAACGGCATTAAGAAAGGTGTTGTCAGACACAAAGTCAACGGGCGCCGTTGTGTAAAAGCGAGAGCACTTGAGGAGCGTACCTACGTGCGTCTCAAGTGCTCTTATAGCCATTTCTAACTGCGCTTCCTTATTCCCTAAGTTGGAACCGAGAGCAAGAAGGAGTTGCATATCAAAATTAATCTACAATAAGAAGGCAGTCGCCGTAAACACCAAAGCGATAATCTTCCTGGAGTGCCACATCGTAAGCCTTCATCGTGTTTTCATACCCCCCAAATGCTGCTGTGAGCATCAAGAGTGTAGAATAAGGCAAATGGAAGTTCACCAACATGCTGTCAGCCACCGAAAAGTCATAAGGGGGGAAGATAAACTTGTTAGTCCATCCCTCAAATTCCTTAATACGACAGTCGGGACCTACGCAAACTTCGAGTGCGCGCTGCACGGTAGTACCTACGGCAAGAATCTTTCGGCCTTCTTCCTTCGCACGATTGACAATCTCGCAACACTCACGGTCCACCTTCATTTGCTCAGAGTCAATCTTATGTTTCGTAAGGTCTTCAACGTCCGTATCACGGAAATTGCCGAGACCGCAATGCAAAGTGATAAACGCCTTTTGGATATCGAAAATCTCCATACGCTTCATCATTTCACGCGAGAAGTGAAGGCCAGCGGTGGGTGCCGTAACGGCGCCTTCGTGTTCGGCAAAGATACACTGGAAACGCTCAAGGTCTTCAGGTTCACTGCCACGTCCGATAAAGCGAGGCACGGGCGCTTCGCCAAGTGCGTAAAGTTGCTGACGGAATTCCTCATGGTCGCCATCGTAAAGGAAACGGAGCGTGCGGCCACGACTTGTTGTGTTGTCAATTACTTCAGCCACGAGCGAATTGTCTTCGCCAAAGTAGAGCTTGTTACCAATACGAATTTTACGAGCGGGATCTACGAGCACGTCCCAAAGGAAGAGGTCGGGATTCAACTCACGGAGAAGGAACACTTCGATAACCGCTCCCGTCTTTTCCTTATTGCCGTAAAGGCGTGCGGGAAACACCTTCGTATTGTTGAACACAAAGAGGTCGTGAGGGTTAAAGTAAGAGATAATATCCTTAAACATTTTGTGCTCAATCTCGCCCGTCTTGCGGTGAAGCACCATCATGCGACTTTCATCGCGGAAACGTGCGGGATACTTAGCAATCTTTTCTTCGGGAAGTTTGAATTTGAATTCTGAGAGTTTCATAGTCGGAAAAATTCAAGTGGTGGAAGGTGGATGGTGAGGAACTAAGAGCGCCCTCAATATCAACCTTTTATAACAAACCCACGAGGGCTTAAAATAATTTGAGAGTTAGGGGAAACACTTAGAGACTTAGGAGCGCGAATTAGAGGTTTAATTTTCGCAAAGTCCGATATTGTTTTGACAACAACGGTAAGTTCTAATTTTCCTTGTCGGAGGGAACCGTCTGAAGGTAGGTTTCAAACGCCTCAACGGAAGCAAAACAGCGGTCGATGGTGTAGTCGCCCACGCGTGTGCGACGCAGTGCCGTGAGATGTGCTCCAGATTGCAACGCCTGCCCAATGTCGCGCGCCAAAGCGCGGATGTAGGTTCCCTTTGAGCAGACCACGCGGATGGTTATCTCCATCGCTTCCAAGTTGCAGTCAAGGAGCTCGATTTCATCAATACGCAGGGGCTTCGCCTTGAGCTCTACGTCCTTGCCTTTACGAGCCAGGTCGTAGGCACGCTTACCATCTACTTTCACCGCGGAAAACACGGGGGGCACTTGCATAATCTCGCCCACAAAGGTTTGAAGCGCTGCTTCTACACTTTCACGAGTGATGTGCTCCGTGGGATAGGTGGCGTCGATTTCCTTTTCAAGGTCGAAACTGGGGGTAGTTGCGCCCAATTTTAAGGTAGCCACGTATTCCTTTACGTCTGCTTGAAGTTGCTCAATCTGCTTTGTGGCTTTGCCTGTGCAAATGATGAGCACCCCAGTGGCTAAGGGGTCGAGCGTTCCGGCATGCCCCACCTTGATTTTCCCACCCATGTGTTGCGAAATGAGCCAGCGCACCTTCGCAACGAGATTAAAGGAGGTCCAAGTCAGGGGTTTATCGAAGGCAAGGACAGTGCCTTGTTCAAATCTATTTGGCATATATTGAGATGAGAGGGAAGGGAGTTATAGGGAGGGTTAGAGTGACTATAGTGACTATAGTGCCTATAGTTTCTATAGACTGCACAGCCCTTAAAACCTTAACCCCCTTACAACCTTATAACCTTAAATAAAACTTGTCACCAAAGTAATCGCACCCACAATGAGACAGTAGATAGCAAAGTAAATCAACTTGCCACGGCGTACGATATTGATCATCCACTTACAAGCTATGCACCCCGAAACAAAGGCTGCGACGAAACCAACAGCGAGAGCCGTTGCATCACATCCGCCAAAGGCTGCCGCCATTCCCTCTTTATAGGCCTTAATGCAGTCAAGAAGCGCCTCGCCAAGGATGGGCGGAATCACCATAAGGAAAGAGAACTGCGCCATATTTTCCTTTTTGTTGCCAAGAATCAAACCCGTAGCAATCGTACTGCCCGAGCGGCTCAAACCTGGCAAAACGGCGAGCGCCTGTGATAAACCAATAATGAAGGCATCACGAAGTGAAATCTTTTCCTTTAACTTGGGCTTTGCAAAGTAGGAATAAGAAAGCAACAAGGCTGTAAGCAGCAAGCATGCACCTACAACTGTAAGTCCGCTACCAAAGATAGCCTCAACTTCGTCCTTGAAGAACACGCCCACAATACCAATGGGAATCATTGAGATGACAATGTTCAACACATATTTGTGGTCTTCGTTCAACTGACCGCCAACGGGTGCGTGCAAAGCACCTGAAAGGATTTTCCACACCTCATGGCCGAGAATCACCAACGTACTTAACACCGTCGCTACGTGAACTGCTACGGTAAACATCATGCTTTCTTCAGCCTGAATGCCCAACATTTCGGAACCGATTGCCAAATGCCCGCTACTACTAACGGGAAGATATTCCGTTAATCCTTGAACAAGTCCAAGAATGAGTGCTTGTAACCAATCCATAGTTCTTATTTTTCTTCTTTAATATAAGTTACATCTGTTGACTTGCTCTTGCTGCGGTAAAGAATTGCCACCACGATAAAAAGGTATCCGAAGAAGGTCACCATGGGTGCCACACGGATGCGCTGAGCATTAAATATTTCGGGATCAAACTGCTCAACAGTGGTGCCACCACCCGACATGAGAAGCAGACCAACCATCACAATGGCAATACCCACTGCCAAAAGGATAAAGTTTACTTTTGAAAAGGCAAATTCTTGTTTCATTCTTGTAATTATATAGGTTAGGAGGGGCATTGCATCCAACAGAGGAACAACCATCGCCCTACTCCATCGTTGATTAATTCATGAATAACTTATTGGTGGACATGCGCAAGAAGCGGTTCACCGAAATGAAGGCACTGAGAATAGTCAAGCAAAGACCGCAAGCAAAATTCACGCCGAATGTCACCCAAACGACATCGTCAGTAACCAAGTCGCCGAAGTAGGAGTCTAAACTATAAAGTCCATACATACCTGCGCCCAGCACTATGTTTGCAATAACCGCTGCCCAAAGTCCTATCCAGAAAGCACGAAGAATAAAGGGACGGCGGATGAGTCCCCAACGGGCACCCACAAGTTTCATCGTGTGAATGGAGAAACGACGCGCATAGACGCTCATACGCATGGTGTTGTGAATCAACGCAAACGAGATGAGCCCCAAGAGCAAGGCGATAAAGACAAGCACTGTGCCAATCATGGGAATCACTTGGTCCACAAACTCCATCGCATCCCTGGGATAGATAACGTCACTTACAAACTTGTGATTGTAAAGGTCGGGCAAGTAATTGAGTAGGCTGTCTTGGTTGGCGTATTCGGGGCGCAAGTACAACTCAAATTCGGCAGGAATGGGGTTAAACCCGAGAAATTCTTGCGGACCTCCTTCAAGCACTTCCGCCATTTCTACCGCACCCTCTTCCTTCGAGATGTAAGAAACCGTACTTACATACACCAGGTTTGTCAACTCCGTCTCCAACAACTGGCGCTCAGATTCCGTAATGGAATCGTTAAGCAACACTTCTACTGTAAAATTGTCGCGAAGGTCGCGTTCAAAATTGCTGGACAGTTTTATAAAGAAGGTAGCCGAACCCAAAAGAATCAGCACAAGTGACGTGCTGACACATGAGATTACGGAGTTAAATTTTCCTATTTTCTTCTTCTTCGTTTTAACCATAAGAAAGGATGGATTATCGCCTCTTGTTCCCATCAGGACACACCAAGGCATAAATTACTGCAAAAGTACTACAATATATTGAGAATAAGGGATATTTTTTACAGATTTCAGCCTCCTCATTAATTTATTTTTGAGAAAAAGAACCTGAATGAGGTCTGAGGTTCTGAAGTTTTGAGGTTCTGAGGACTTAAAATCCATCTTTGAGGTGTCAAAAAAATCACCCAATAAACGGAAACTACGACATCTCCAACAGACACCCCGAAAACAAAACCTCTTATACGAAAAACAAAGTTAGACTTAGGAAGAACGATATTACTCTTTATTTTTCCTAAGTCTAACTTTGTTTTAGCGGTTTGTGGAAGCATTTTTCCACAACAATAACAAAACGATGGGAACCCCTAAAAGCGGAGTCAGCGTATTAATGGGAAGAATGCCCGTGTGGGTAACGGTATGCGCCAAAAGGTTACATGCCAGCGCCACAATGCCACCTCCCAAGAAACAAGCGGGAAGCAGACGGCGGTGATTGCTTGTTCGGTACATCCATCGCACAGCGTGGGGCACGGCTAGTCCAATAAAACTCACGGGTCCGCAAAAGGCGGTGACCACGGCGGTAAGTAGTCCGATGCAACCCAAAAGCAGGGTGCGCGAAAAGGCAACGCGGATGCCTAAACTCTCAGCATACGACTCGCCAAGCAGAAAGGCATTAAGCGGTTTGAGCAACAAGAAAAGCACGATGAAACCGCCAAAAATGAGCAACAGAAACAGGGGCAAGCGTTCCAGCGAAACCGCCGAAAAGGTGCCCATACCCCACACCACATAAGAGCGTACGCTCTCCGCGCCTGAGAAGTAATTTAAAATGGAAATAATGGAGGACAACACAAAACTAAACATCACCCCCGTAACCAGGAGATGCAACCTACTGCGCATCAATGCCGAACAAAAGGTGAGCACTATGATGACAGCAACTGCCCCCAAAAAGGCACCCACTAACACCAACAAATAACCCGACAAGGCCAATTCTCCCACGGAAAACACACCGCCAAAAGTCAACATCACTATCGCCACACCAAGACTCGCTCCCGAGTTGACACCTAAGAGAGAGGGGTCGGCAAGCGGGTTGGAAAACACGGTCTGCATCACTAAGCCCGAAACGGCTAAGGCTCCGCCCGCCATGATTGCCACTAATGCCTCGGGGAGTCGGGAATAGCAAACAATCATACGCACAGATTCCGAAACTTCTGCCCCAACGAGCGCGTCCAACACTTCATTTGCGGGAATAGAAACACTCCCGAAAAAGAGATTGGCAATAACAAGAAGGAGAAGAAGAAGGAGGAGAATCATAAAGAAAGAATGCTTACTTTAAAGGCAAGAAATAGGGAGAAGTGAGAGTGTCCGTGAAACGATCAGGATGGAATATGTGCGCTAACTCTCGGAGCAGGATTTCAGGATGATAGGGAATGCGCTCATAGTAATCGTTTGTCAACGTATTGCAGAAGTAAACCGTGCGCTTTTTCCAGGGTGCAAACTTCGTGCTTGAGGGTTGCTCGCGCTTGAGTATCTCATACGACAAACCACCTGTGCGTGCATTCTTAATCAACCATACATCGGCATCTACGGCATACTGATAGGCCTGTTCAAAACTTAAGGGCACACTACCGCTTGAGTCATCGTCGGCTAAAACATAATCCGCGCCAGCATCAGAAAACAATTGCCCGAGATAACTTTTACCTCCGGGCATATTCCATGCCGAACTACTCTGCATATCTACCATAAGGCGGGGGCGCTTCGCAACTCCTTGAACGGCATCTCGGAGTTGGAGGTAATCCCGTTCCACTTGGGCAAAAACCTGATTCGCCCTTTCCTCGCAATCAAACAAAAGACCGAAAAAGCGTATCCATTCCGCACGACCAAGTGCCGATGTTTCCATATAATCTGCACATTCCACAATGGGGATTCTCGCCTTTTCAAGAGTGCCATAGGTATTCTGCTCCAAGGGTGAGGCAAAAACGGCATCAGTACGCATAGCGATGTAACGCTCTACGTCAGACATCACACTGGAACCCGCATCCGAAATCGTGCCACTTTCCAAGAGTTGACAAAGTCCAGGGGATTTCACATACTCTACGTCACAAATGCCCTTAATTGAGGCAGCGCACCCCAACTCTTCAACAAGCGCGGCATGAACTGCATTATGCATAATCGCACGTCGGAGTGGCGTGCGCAAAACTGTGCCCTCGGGATGATTCTTAGGCATTGGCGCCGCTTCCGGAACAAGAACGTAGCGATGCAACACTTGCTCTTGCGTCCAGGGGTCATTTATCGTGACAAGCACAAAACTATCGGCACGCGCAATGTTAAGCAGCGTGGCATAACGAAGGGAGTCGGGCGTAAGACTCCATTCCTCATTTTCATTTTTATGTGCGCATGAAGAAAGTATCAAACATGCGATGAATACGGGGAATAATAGTTTGCGAAGCATGCGGTTTTTCAGTTGTTATTAGATGGGTTGTAAGGTTAAGGATGCAGGATTTCATTCCGGCTTTATCTCGCTATCCAAAGTTCAGGATTGAGGGTGTTTTTCCCATGTCGCACTTGGAACTGCAACGTAGCATTACCGGAATCATCAGTTGCCACAGTGCCCAAAATTTGATTGGTTGACACCTTCTGACCTTGCTTTACGATAACTTTGGAAAGGTTACAATAAACGGTGAGATACTTCCCGTGAGAAACAATCACATTATAGAGACCACCAAGATTGAAAACGGCCGTCACTTCTCCCTTAAAAATGGTGCGCGCATTTGCTCCGCGAGGACCTGTTAGGTTAATACCCTTGTTGTCAAGACTCACATTTCTGAGACCTTCAACCTTATACGTACCATAGCGATTAGAAATGACGTAACTTCCTGTTATGGGAGCGGCAAACTTACCCTTATTCGCTGCAAAGTCATTAGAAAGTTGTTGGTTAACAGCAACATCCTTTCGCATCTTTTCAGCTTGCTTCTTCGACTTACTGTTCTTTTGTTTTGCCAAGCGCTCTGCCTCTTTTCTGCGACGCTCTGCCTCCTCAATTTCCTTTTGAATGAGTTGATCAATACGCTTGTTGAGTTGTGAGGCTTTCTTGCGCTGGTCAGAAAGTTGTTTTGAAAGTTGTTTTTCTTTTTTCTTCAGATTTTCAACTACCCCTTGTCGCTGCTTGAGATTTTCTTCCATTTTCTTCTGCTGAGCACGACTTTCGGCAAGTAACTTTTCCTGTTCTTTCTTTTTGGCATTCACCACCTCTTGTTGCTTACGCACCTTTTCTTCTTTCTCTTGAATCACCTTTCCCTGAGCGCGTTGAAACTTGGAGTATTCTGTGACGTAGCGCAAGCGACGGTACATCGTGCGATAGTCTTCGGCATCAAAAACGAAGAACCACTTGCTCTGCGTAATGCGATTTCGGTGAACGTAGAGCAGAGCATTTTGATACTGTGCCTTACAGTGGGCTAAGTCTGCCAAAAGGGCGTTCAACTCCTTCTCAAGCAACTTGATTTCCGCCTTTAAGGCCTTCACCTCTTTCTCAATCTTGCTCACGTAAAGCTTTTGCTCCTTGACTTGAGCGTCAATAAGCATCACGCTGTTGAGTTGTGAATTGATGTCACTCTTAGCCGCACGAAGCAACTTCTCGTTCTCCGCGATTTTCGACTTAAGCGAACTCTGTTCTTTCTTAAGTTTCTCAATTTCAGCCGTAGTTACCTGTGCCGACATGCCGACACAGGTGCACACAAAGGCGAAGAGAATTAGGAAATACTTCATTATTTGTGGGGAATTGGGAGTCATTAGTTACCCAAAAGTTTTGAAATCAATGAGATTACGTCCTTTGTTGCCATTGAAGAATAGCGCGACGAAAGCGTTGTGGGTTGGGGCGCAGCGCCTTGGAGATCGATGCGCGAGAGCGAGATGGTCATCTCTAAATTAGAGTTACCCCCCAGTCCGAAACTGACTAACTGGGGGATATTTACGTTATCCACCTTTGTAAAATTGTCATACGCACAATAGGCACTACCACTCCCCTTCTTAGGCATAATTGAAGTGCGCGTGAGTGTGGCCTGCGCCGTTTCGGTTCGGAATTCATAGTTGACAAGTGGCGTTTCCGTCAATGTAAATATGGTTTCGCCATTATCTACTTTCACATCAAAGTCGGCGTAATGCGCAGCAGCGTCCTTTTGTCCGGGAACGAAGATTTCATTCCAGAAAAGCGCTTGAAGGGTAGAGAAATCAAGTCCCGCCTGTTTCAACACCTCTACTTCATCATAGGAAGCACGCACATAGCGCTTGTTGGCGCGGTCAACAAGCAACACTTCGGTGGGCGTAAACTCCATACGTCCCACTTCAAAACCGAGGAACGTGAACGAGAGTTGCACCAAGGCGTCACGCTTCATCTTCAAACTACCATTGACATTCACCTTCTTGCCCTTCAAGGAGAGTTCCACATCGGTCTTTGCTGAAAATGTTTGCGAAGGTACGTTCTTCGTAGCCAAAGTCTTCACATAAGCCGCAGAACTCAAGGGAGATTCCTTACTGACTGCTGAAGACGACTTACAACCTGTCGTCAGAAGCACAACAGAAAGACAAACGAGGAGGGAATATAGCGTCTGTTTCATAACTTGTAATGATTTAATAATAAAGGGATTTGAAATCGCCTCCACAAAAATACTTTTTGGAGATTTTCTTAGAGACTTTCGGCGCCTTAAATTTCTAAGAAGATGCCGAATTTGAGGTTTTATTTTGCCCCACTGACATTTAGAGGCTTCCGAGCGGGAGTTGCAAGGGCGAAACGCTGTGACTGGCGCTGTGCAGACTACCTTTCGCACTTTTCTGCATCATTCATCTTCAGGGGCAGGAAGCATTTCTGCCTGTTTCCAAAACTTTCTGGCCTTGGTTTTCTCACCCAGTTTCCAATAGATGTCACCTGCGTGCTGGTAATACGTGGCGGACTGTTCCTCTTCAGTCATTACCTCGAGCGCGCGGTCGATATAAATACGCGCTTGAGTGTATTGCCCTGCTTGATACAACACCCACGCATACGTGTCAAGGTAAGTGGCATTATTAGGTTCCAATTCATTGGCCTTATGTGCCATGGTCTGTGCCCTGTCTAAGTCACGATTTTCAAGCGAAAGGAAGTAGGCATAGTTGTTCAGCACTCCAGCATTATCAGGCACCAATGCCAACGCACTATCATAGGCCGCATAACATTCCGCCAACTTATCCTGCATGTGATAAAGGTCGCCCATCATAATGTAAATATCCGAAGCGAGGGTGTCATCCTCACTCTTCATATAGTAAGGCGTACCACTCTCCAAAATAGCGAGTGCCTCATCCGCATCTCCGTTTTCCCACAGTTCAAATCGGGCTCCCAAAATATAATATTCTATTGTATAGGGATCGTAATACCTACCATCTTTGCTCAACTGAAGCAAACCTTCCGTATCTTCAGTCTTCATGGAATAAAAGACTCCAAGTCGGCGAACTCCTGAATTTTCAGGTTGCAACATAAGAGTGGTCTGTACTGCCGTTATGATACTATCGGGAGAGGCACCAAAAGAATGGAGCAACCAAGTATGCAGTGAGGAGATGTCGCCAGTAGCATTCTCAGAATAGGTCAGCGTATCCAGAAATTCCCTAACGGAATAAATACGTGTGCTGTCCAACATGCCACAAACTCTAAAGTAATTGGAAAGCAACTCTGCACGTTCAGGTTCCTCAATATGGTCGTTGCAAACGATCATTTTCGTAGTTTCGAACAAGCGGTCGTAATCTGAATGCTTCAAATAGTAATCCCAGAGCGCATATTGGGCACGTTCGTTGGTGGGAGACTGCTTTAAGACGTCATTAAAGATGGCAAGCGCCAAGTCAGGTCGGTTATAGTTTTGCATATAAAACGCACCCTTACCCACCTGATACTCATATTCGTTGGGGTGTTCGCAAATGAGGGTGTCCAAGAATGAGAAAAGGCGCAGCGAATCGCCTAATTCGGAATAGGCAACCACTTTCCCTTGAATCACATCGTCAGTTAATCCGCCTTGTCGCTCTAATCTGTTGTAAACACCCAGAGCCTCCTGATACTTTTCGGAACGCAGATAACTTTCTGCCAATATGAGTTGGCGGGATTTGAGAGGATTTATTTCTACAACCCGTTCGTAACACGCCAAAGCCTCTTCTGTATATCCCACAGACTCTAACATAATCGCCAATGTCTGCTGAATATCCACATCATTGGGACAATAATATGCGGCTTTGCGCACATTTCTTATTGCTTCCTCACGTTGTAAGGAATCATCGTAAGTTGCGCTCACGAATTGCACTCTCCCCAACATCCATAAGGCTTCTGCGGCTGTAGAATCAATACTCAATGCGCGCTCTAAGAGTTCCTTATTCGCATCATACTCTTTACGCTCCCAAGAAATCAAGGATTCATGAAAAAGTTCGTTGAACAGGAGTTGTTCTGCCGTAGTTAGGGGTTGACGAGGGGGTAACTCGCCATGCGAACGAGCAGACTTTTTGCTCGTTCCGCAACCCACTACCGCCAACAAGAGCAAGAAGAGAGGGAGAAAAAGACGTAAGGAGAAAGATTTCATACTTACAACGGAATCAAAGAAACTTTTAAAGGACCCTGTCAGAGAAAAGATTACGCCTTACCCGTATGGCCAAAACCACCTGCGCCACGCTCCGTTTCATCAAGGTCTTCAACGGCCTCCCAAGTAACCGTCTCGTGACGGGCTACCACCATTTGAGCAATACGTTCGCCATCGTTAATCACAAAATCCTCTTGCGAGAGATTTACCAAGATTACGCCGATTTCACCGCGGTAATCGGCATCAATGGTTCCCGGAGTGTTGAGCACAGTAATACCCTTTTTGAGCGCCAAACCCGAACGGGGGCGCACCTGTGCTTCATAGCCCTGAGGGAGCGCCATAAAGAGGCCCGTAGGTACGAGACAGCGCTCCAAAGGTCGGAGCGTAATGGGAGTTTCTAAGTTAGCACGAAGATCCATTCCCGCACTCAACGCCGTAGCATAGGCAGGGAGGGGATGATGAGAGTGATTGATAATACGAATATTCATAGTGTGAGATTTTTCAAAGATACACTTCGGTAATTTACCCGCAAAAATAAGAAAAAAAGGTATATCAGTGATTTTTTATCCAAGAAAGTAGAGAGCAACTCCCTGTTTTTAACTACTTTTGCGTTTATGAATTGGCAAACATTACTTTCTCACAAGCGCTTTGGTAAGGAAGACAGCCACAAAGCACTCTCAGAGCGACGTTCGGAATTCTTACGCGACTATGACCGCCTCATATTCTCTCCCGCATTTCGTCGCATGCAAAATAAGACGCAAGTATTCCCCCTTCCAGGGAGCATATTCGTCCACAACCGCCTTACGCACAGTCTTGAAGTGGCAAGCGTGGGGCGCTCTTTGGGTTCTGACGTTGCGGCAGAACTTTTGGCGCGCCACCCAGAGTTAGCAACTTCTCCGCTTTCCTCAATTGGGGGCATTGTGTCGGCAGCCTGTTTGGCGCATGATATGGGGAATCCGCCTTTTGGCCATTCTGGGGAGCGCGCTATCCGTAGTTTTTTTGCCGAAGGTAATGGTAAGCGCTTCAATAACTTTGTTGCGCCCGACGGTGACCGACTTACCCACGCCCAATGGTTAGACTTTATCCACTTTGACGGTAATGCCAACACCTTGCGCTTACTTACCCACCAATTTGGCGGACGCCGTAAGGGCGGTTTCGTAATGACTTACGCCACTTTGGCGAGTGTGGTGAAGTATCCCCATTCTTCTCAGTTGGGAATGAAGAAGTCAAAGTTTGGTTTCTTTAATGCGGAAGCGGAAACCTATAAGACGATTGCTGAAGAACTGAACATTCCCGTTTTAGAGGAAGTTGACGGCGAGAAACGCTATGCCCGTCACCCCTTAGTGTATCTTGTGGAGGCGGCTGACGACATTTGCTATGAAATCATGGACATTGAGGACGCCCACAAACTCAAACTCCTCAGCGACCAAGAGACACTCTCGCTTTTCCTTAACTTCTTCAAGGACGAAGAACGTGAAAACATTCTCGGCGCATACGTTTCAGACACCGATGTTGACGACCAAATCATTTATCTTCGTTCTTGTGTCATCAATGCGTTAGAACAAGCCTGCGTAAATACGTTCATAGAAAACGAAGAAAGCATCTTGGCAGGAACCTTTACGGGTTCGCTCATCGACCATTTGCCAGACCATCTTCACCAGGCATATAAAGATTGTGAACAGGTGGCACACCGCAAGATTTACAGTTCAAAGGCCGTGACCGATATTGACCTTTCGGGTTATCACATTATTTACACGCTTCTCGATTTGCTCACTGAGGCGGTAACATCTCCTGAAAAGGCCTACAGTCAACTCCTTTTGCAACAAATTTCTGCACAATATCAGGTTCGCGCTCCTCGCCTTTATGACCGACTTATGGCAGTGCTTGACTATATCTCAGGAATGACCGACGTTTACGCACTCGACCTTTACCGCAAGACTAAGGGACACTCACTTCCAATGGTCTAACGGAGGAGTAAATCTTAAATTCAAACATCTCTTCAATACCTCAGAACTTCAGAACCTCAGAACCTCAGAACCCCAAAAAACTTCAGAACTTCAGAACCTCAGAACTTCCGAACCCAAAAACACTTCTGAACTTCAGAACCTCTTAACCTCAAAACCTCCCCTATCAACTATTCCCTTCGACATATTCTTCGCAGCACAAGTTTGCTTGGCGGGGTGCAGGTGCTTCACTTGCTCCTCTCTGTTGTGCGTAATAAATTTACCGCCATTTTTATTGGTAGCGCGGGAATAGGAGCAACGGACCTTTATAGCAGAATTGCCGATTTCATCGGGAGTTTGACACAATTAGGATTGGGAGTTAGCGGCGTGCGTCGCATCGCTCAGTTGTACGAAGAAGACCCTTCCGGCGAAGACTTACGCAATGGGGTTGCCACGTTGCGCTCATGGGTGTTTCTCACCGCCATTTTAGGGGCAGTTGTTGCCTTAGCAACATCTCCCTTATTGGCATGGTTTTTCTTAAAAGACAGTGGGCGTTGGGCAGAATGCTGCGCGTTGGCGCCACTAATCTTCTGCGCCACCCTCTTTGCGGGAGAGATGACCCTCTTAAAGGCCACCCACCAACTCAAAAAGTTGGCGCTGTCAACAGCTCTCGGTGCGTTCGTTTCGTTAGGGATTACCATTCCCCTCTATGCCACATTCGGAAAAGCGGCCATACTTCCCGTGCTCATTCTCGGCGCCTTTTCGCTCCTATGTATCTACCTGTGGGCCACAACTCGGCATTATCCTTACCGCCTCAACTTCCGCCATCCCTCGTTTCGCACTGAAGGACTTCCGCTACTGCGCTTGGGACTTTCTTTTGTCGTTGCAGGAGTGACCACAACAGGCACCGAACTCCTTGTGCGCCACTTTATCCATTGGGAAGCAAACGAATCGCAACTTGGATTTTACACCGTGGGGTTCACATTAGTTGTGAGTTACGCTCGCATTATCTTTGCCGCCGTTGATGCCGACTATTACCCGCGCCTTACGGCAGTTGTGGAAGATAAACGAGAGATGAACCTCGTGGTAAACCGACAAATCGACGCGCTCGTTCTCTTAATGTCGCCCTTCCTTATTGCCTTTGCCCTGGGGTTACCCTTTATCGTACGCCTGCTTTACACGGAAGAGTTTCTTTGTGTCATCCCCATGGTGCTTGCGGCACTTTGCTACATGTTTTTCAAAGCCATTTACACCCCTGCGGCTTACCTTTCCATCGCAAAGGGCGATTCGCGCATCTTCCTGATAATGGAAGTGCTTTACAATACAGTTTTTGCGGCATCAGTGATTGTGGGTTACCATTATGGCGGACTCCTCGGCGCGGGATTCGGACTTACGATTGCGAATCTCTACGACCTTTTGGCCATCAACCTCTTCTACGCCTACTACTACAAGTATCGCATGGAGCGCACCACCTTTCTGCGCATCCTCATTCAGTTTGTGCTCCTTGTGGGAACCTTAAACGTGTGCCTCATTCCAAGCCCATGGTTGAAATATGGCATCGGGGGGGCGCTACTCCTCGCATCATTAGGATGCAGTGTCCAAACATGGAAGCAGAAAAGATAATCCGCCCTTTGCTGCTGCCACAGCATAAAACACGCATCTCAAGAAGGTGAAGAAATCCTCCAAATTCGGGAATTTCTTCACCTTTTTCTTTTCGCCAAAAATCGTTTCGGAATCAGCAAATTAGAAACTGCCGAAACAAACCCACAAACTGTGCTTCTTAAGTACCCAAATAGGAATTTTTAAGTACCCAAACTGTTTTTCCAATTAGTAACTTTCGGACGAGGACGAAAGATGTCGTTTTTCTAAAAACAAGAGGGAAGGCAAGCAAATGGCGACTTTCGCACGTCTATTTCACCACAAAAAGGAGCAAGATTCTCATTTTTAGACAACAATAATTCACCAAACCTTCCGTCAGACCAAGACAAAATGCTTAACTTTGCAAGTTGGAACGCAAATTCTCCTTCTGAAAGAAGGAAACCTGCTCCTTGCGACAGCAAAAACTTAATACATCATATATGAAACAGTACACTCGCATCAACAATCTGATGGGCTGGTTCGTCTTCGCCATTGCAGCGTTCACATACTGCATGACGGTGGAACCAACTGCCAGTTTCTGGGACTGCCCTGAGTTTATCACCACGGCATACAAGATGGAAGTGGGACACCCTCCCGGTGCGCCCTTCTTTATGCTGACCGGCAATTTCTTCTCACAATTTGCCAGCGACCCCTCTCAGGTGGCGCTCTGCGTGAATCTCATGTCGGCAATCCTGTCTGCCCTCTGTATTCTCTTCCTCTTTTGGAGCATTACCCACCTTACTCGCAAACTCATCTGCAAGAACGGCATTGTGGAGACTGGAACTCAAATTGCCACAATTATGGGAGCAGGCGTTTGCGGTGCGTTAGCCTATACGTGGAGCGATACGTTCTGGTTTTCGGCTGTTGAAGGCGAAGTTTACGCTTACTCTTCATTCCTCACGGCTATCGTATTCTGGCTCATCCTAAAGTGGGAAGACCATGCAGATGAACCAGGAAGCGACCGTTGGTTGGTACTTATTTTCTACCTCACAGGACTTTCAATTGGTGTGCACTTGCTCAACCTCTTGTGTCTTCCTGCCATTGTGCTCGTTTACTTCTACAAGAAGAAACCTAACGCTAATGCCAAGATGTCGCTCTTAGCCTTAGCCATCAGTTTTGTGCTTATCGCCCTCGTGCTTTACGGCTTAGTGCCCGGTATCGTTAAGATTGGCGGTTGGTTTGAACTCTTCTGTGTCAACACCTTAGGCATGGGTTTCAACAGTGGACTTATAATCTACATTCTCTTGCTTATCGGCGTTGTGCTTACTGCCATTTGGAGCACTACACGTAAGAACCGCACACTTATCAACGGCCTTTACCTCGCTTCTGTAGGTTTGTTGGGCATTCCCTTTATTGGAAGTGGCGCGCTTTCTTTTGTCTTGGGCTTCGGTTTACTCATCGTGCTCGGCGTCTTACTTCAATGGAAGACCCGTGACGGAAACTATTTAATGCGTAAGCGACTTCTGAACACGTCTTTGCTTTGCATGTTGATGATGATGGTAGGTTATTCTTCGTATGCGGTAATCGTGATTCGCTCTACGCAGAACACGCCCATGGACCAGTCATCTCCTGAAGACATTTTCACTCTTGGCAGCTACTTAAACCGTGAGCAGTATGGTTCTCACCCACTCTTCTACGGCGCTCCCTATACGGCGATGCCCATTGACGTTACAAAGAAGAACCATATCCAACGCCACGAAAAGGTTAACCCAAATGAGCCCGATCGTTACGATGAGATTGAAGTGACTGACGCTTATGTTTACGCTTCTGAAACTAAGATGCTCTTCCCTCGTATGCACTCTCGTGCCTATACGGAAAGTTATGAAAGCTGGTGCGGAGGTGTGGACAAAACAGTCAAAACGTTTACTTACAATGGGTATCCTTACCCCTGCGAAATGCCTTCACAGGTCGACAACATCAAGTTCTTCTTGAGCTATCAGGTGAACTTTATGTACTGGCGCTATTTCATGTGGAACTTTGCGGGACGTCAAAACGACATTCAGGGAAAGGGTGAACCCGATAAGGGCAACTGGATTACGGGCATCCCATTCATAGACAACTTGATGTATGGCGACCAAAGTTTATTGCCTGACTACATGAAGAACAACAAGGGTCGCAACGTCTTCTTCTGTCTCCCGCTCCTTTTAGGTTTGCTCGGTATGTTCTGGCAGGCAATGAAGAGCGAGCAAGGCATACGCCAGTTCTGGGTAGTCTTTTTCTTGTTCTTCATGACGGGACTTGCCATCGTGCTTTACTTGAACCAAACTCCAGGTCAGCCACGTGAGCGCGACTATGCTTATGCCGGTTCGTTCTATGCCTTTGCCATGTGGATTGGTCTCGGGGTTGCGGCCATCGTAGATTTCCTCCGTCGCGTGATTTCGCCTAAGATTGCTGCGGGAATTGCTTGCACCGTTGGCGTACTCGTACCTATTCAGATGGTAAGCCAAACCTGGGACGACCATGACCGTTCTGATCGTTACGCATGCCGTGACTTTGGTATGAATTACTTGAACACCCTCCCCGAAAAGGGTTATCCCATCATCTTTACGAATGGTGACAACGACACCTTCCCACTTTGGTATGCACAAGACACGGAAGGTCTCCGCACGGACGCTCGCGTTTGTAACCTTTCGTACCTCCAGACGGACTGGTACACAGACCAGATGCGCCGTCAGGCATGGGATTCTCCCGGTCTCCCCATCACTTGGAACCGTTACGAATATGTGGACAACAAGGGGCATGATATATTTAATGTAGCCCCAGAACGTAAGGCCGAACTCGACACCTTAAAGAAACGTAACCCTGAGGTGAACCCCTATGAGTTGAGTTACCTTATCGATAACTATGTGCGTACGCAGGGTGTGTTGCCCACGGACTCTTTCGTGGTGAAGGTGAACAAGGAAAACTGTCTTGCTCAGGGCATGAAGATACCTGCGGGTTTCGAAGACTTCCCCGAATACATGGAAGTGAGCATTAAGGGCAAGAGCGACATATATAAGAGCGAAATGATGATTTACGAAATGCTCGCTCGCAATGATTGGAAGCGCCCCATGTATATGTCGGTGACTTTAGGTCAAAGCAATTATGCGCGTCTCGAAAACTATTGCATCCTTGAGGGACTTGCTTACCGCCTCACGCCTTTCAACTTCGGCCGTATGGGAACTATCGATGCCGATGTAATGTATGACAACATGATGAACCGTTTTGCTTACGGCAATGTGAATAAGGAGGGTATCTATCTGGATGAAACCGTGATGCGCATGTGCTACACGCACCGCCGTATGCTCCTCATGCTTGCCGATCAGTTGATTCGTGAAAACAAAATCGATAAGGCAACGAAGGTTCTTGAACTCCAGAAGGAGAAATTCCCTGCTTCTACCGTTCCTTACGAACAAGATGATTACGACATCGCAAACATTTGGATGCAGGTGGGCAACGAAAAGGAAGCAAATGCCGTATCACACGAAGTGGCAAGCATTGCTATGAGCAACTTACGCTGGTTGTCTTCACTCGGAACCACACGCGTCAACAGTTATCCCACAGCGTGTTACAAAGCAGCGAGAGCCCTCTTTGCATCACTCTCTATGCTTGCCCAAAATGAGGATTTAACTCCCGAGGAAGAAGCCTTCTTCGAACAGGCTGACCAATTAGAGGCATTTAATCTCGGTTTTTATTACTTGAATCAAGAGTAAACAGCAATCGTTTCGCGTAGGGCGTTATAGGGATGCTGTTTTGACGATAGCCAGGATAGTTCCTTTAAGCACTATCAACACTATAGTCTCAACAATCCCTATAACCTCCATAACCCCATTACGCACCCTTCGCAACATTCCCCACTCACCGCCCCGTGTTTATCGAACAACCCGCCCGCTTTATGCGTTGGCTTTATCCGCGTGCCCTTTGGCGCATGGATAAAAACGAGAAAGCCGTTTATCTAACTTTTGATGACGGACCTATTCCCGAGGTAACGCCTTGGGTTCTTGACGTGCTCGACACTTACGGAGTAAAAGCCACGTTCTTTATGGTGGGAGAAAATGCCCGTAAGCACCCTGACATTTTTGAAATGGTAAAGGCGCGCGGACATCGCATAGGTAATCACACGTATAACCATTGGGGGGGCGTGCGTCACAGTTCCGAGCGCTTCATTGCGAATGTTGACAAGGCGAATTTGATTCTTCAAACCGACCTTTTCCGACCGCCCCACGGATGGATGCTTCACAATCATTACGTACTTGTAAAGCGTCGTGGCTATCGCGTAGTGATGTGGGACTTGGTGACACGCGATTATTCCACTCGCCTTAACGGTCGCGACGTGCTCCTTAACGTGCGCCGCTATGCCCGACCGGGGTCTATCATCACCTTTCATGATTCGCTGAAAAGCCATGATAAGATTCTGTATGCCTTACCCCGTGCCATCGAATGGTTGCTTTCGCAGGGCTACACCTTTAAGGTCTTTGATTAAAACAGCATTTTAGGTCACGATTCCCCACCCTTGTTTCACAAGATGAGAAACACAACAAAATAAGTCGGACTTATGTCAATTTAAGTCCGACTTATTTTCATTTTTGTCTCAAATAATTTTACCCAATTTAGATGCGCTATGATTTCTCACCAATACATCACTGAATTAGCAACATCCTGTGGCTTTTCCGCCGTAGGGTGTGCTCCCGCAGAGGCGGTTGCGGAATGGCGCAAGGAGCAGTGGCACGACTATCTTGCTTCAGGGCGTCACGCTGAGATGCATTATTTGGAACAACATATAGAAAAGCGTCTCGATCCTACACTCTTGGTGGAGGGAGCGAGAAGCGTGGTGTGCGTAGCGCTCAACTATTTCACGGAAGCGGAATTCCCCGCCAATGGTTACACACTTTCTCGCTACGCAAGGGGTAAGGATTATCACGATGTCATTAAGGCGCGTTTGCGAAAAATGCTCGATTCCATCGCAGATTTAACGGGTAACGCGGATGTCGGACGCGCCTTTTGCGACACAGCACCTGTGGACGAGCATTACTGGGCGTGGCGCACGGGAATCGGATGGTTGGGGCGCAACACCCAACTCATTATTCCGCAAGCCGGAAGTTATTTCTTCATTGGCACACTCATCCTCACGGAAGAAATTGATGCCTACGACAGTCCGCAACCCAATCGTTGCGGAACCTGCACCCGTTGCATCGAAGCCTGCCCCACGTGCGCCTTGAGCAAAGAAAAGGGCCTGGATGCCCGACGTTGCCTCTCCTATCTCACTATAGAACATCGCGGAGACCTTCCCCCTTTTGCCAGCAAAGCACTCTCCCCCTGCTTCTACGGATGCGACCGTTGCCAAGAGGCATGTCCCCACAACCGTTTCGCCACTCCAACCCCTTGCACCGACTTCCACCCATCAGAAGAACTGCTCCGCATGACCCCAACTGACTGGGAATCCCTCGACCGCGACACCTATCAGCACCTCTTTAAGGGTAGCGCCGTCAAGCGTGCCAAGTTCTCTGGACTACAACGCAACATCAAAGCCATGACACAATAAATATTGCTTCTAAGCACCAAACCAACTTGATTAAGTTCGTTCCGATGCTTAGAAGCAATATTTTTTTGCCCCATAGGTCACTAAAAAAGAAAAGTCGCAAGCATGCTTGCGACTTTCTGTGCTCGAAGCGGGACTCGAACCCGCACAGGCGTTTCTGCCCAAGGGATTTTAAGTCCCTCGTGTCTACCATTCCACCATTCGAGCTCCTTAGGAATCGAAAGAGCAGAGCGAAACTGCGGTTTGCTCTGCTCTTTTGGAGAGCGGAAAACGAGACTCGAACTCGCGACCCCAACCTTGGCAAGGTTGTGCTCT
>CALFGU010000218.1 GCA_937877685.1 uncultured Prevotella sp. | reverse complement strand
CCTCACCACTACGTGGTCCCCTCCCCCTATAAACAGGGGGAGAGCGCCATCCGGTTCTTTTTCACAATCAACCTTTTCCCCAAATATGACTACCTTCTTCAAAATCCTCCTCTGCACGATCTGTTGCAGTCCCCTTATTACCTCTATTGCCGTGGCGCATCCCTCAACCACCACGGCGAAAGTCCTTGCCCGTGCCGAGGCGAAGCCTAAGGTAGGTTTCTCTTTCGACCATTTGGCGGGCAATCAGAAAGTGCAGCGCACGTTTGTCTCTGGCGAAATGCTTTCTATCGCTCGCGAGCAACTCCTAAAGAACGACCGCTGGGAGTTTAAGCATGTTGTTGACCGCTTGACCAGTGTCTTGGCGTTGCACACGCACAGCCGTTCTACGACAGCTACGATTCGTAGCAACTACGAAGCAGTCTCTGCGTTGAAAGACTATGAATTGCTCATGCAACTCAGTGCTAACAACGTCGAAATCATGGTCTTTGGCATCCGTGGCAAAGGGCGTAAGTTGAAAGAGTTGCTCATTTTCCGCTTCCGCGATGATTATTGCTCGCGTGTCGTACAACTGACGGGCGAACTCACTACCGACGACATCGGCAACATTATTAAACTTAACAAAAAGCTTTAACTCGCCATGTATCTCTCTTTACGCACCCTTGGCATCACGCTTGCTTGTTGCCTCCTCTCACTTTCCGGTTTCGCTCAGGGCGTAGCGTTGAAATCGGGCGAGTGTTACGAAATCCGATGCGTCGAACTCCCCACAAGCGCAGTCATTCCCTCCCCGTCGTCCCCCTTGGAGTTGTCCCACAACGGCACTCCCGGTCAAAAGTCTGCCCTTTGGCGCATCACGAAGTTGGACAACGGTAATTATACCATTCAGCACGCCGAGACGGGGCGCTACATGACCTACGACGGGATTCGCACCGCCACGCGCCGCTATATGACGCTTACGGACAAGCCTAACGGAACGGCCTCTGAATGGAGCATTTACCCCGGTTCGTCTCACATCATCATCTCCAACTGGAACAGCCAACAGTTGCTTAACGTACGTATTGGCACGCATATCGTAGGTCTTTACAACAATACCTCAAAGAGCGCCACGAGCAACGAACGCTTTGCGCTTTATACGAAGAAGGGCGAGCAGGTTTCTTCCATTGACGGACACCCCGTAGTGTTTAAGCCCGTGGAACATCCCGTTCTGACCCGACAACGCACCGCAAGTGGCAACCGCTATTACGTCTCCAACGTCCAAACCCTCCGCTTCACGCTCGACGGTAAGTCTCCCGTTTACGACAAGCGCACCAACACGTACCTCTTCCCCCTTCCCGAACGACTGATGGGCAAGGAAGTGACGCTACAATTCGCTTGCACCACCTTCCCCAACGCCCGAATCTTCGTCAATGGGAACCCCACTTCCAGCAAAGGCACCCTCGCGCTCGGCAAAGTGGACGGCACGCAAACCTATCGCCTTGCTTTCGCCACGGAGACGGACACCCTCGCCCGCGCAACCCTTCAATTCACCTATATGCCCATCCTGGAAATCACGGCGAGTGGGTTTTCCAAACAGCAGTGGGGCACGGGAAGCATCATCGTTCACGACGCTACCCTCAAGACCGACTCCGCCTATGCCCTGCAAGTAAGAAATCGTGGCGACTTCACTTCGCGTTACAACAAGCGCTCAATGGGCATCAAACTCAAGGGCACTGACGGCAAGAAAATCAATCGCTCGCTTCTGGGTATGCGCACGGATAACTACTGGGTGCTAAACGCCATGACCGTTGACCCTTCCCGCATGCGCGGTCGCATAATTATGGACCTTTGGGCGGACTTTGCCGAGGCGCCTTACTATTCTAATTACGTAAAAGATGCACCCAGCGTTTCGCGAGGCAGACTCGTTGAAGTGTTCCTCAATGGTAGTTACCACGGCGTCTATGACCTGTGCGAGCGCATCGACCGCAAGCAGTGCGGACTCGCTAAGGGCAACGACATTGTCCCTGGGGGCATGCTTTACAAGGCAGACCAGTGGAGCCATGCCACACAATTTGCTTCCGCTCTGGGGTCGTGGCACGGTTCCTCCACTCCCTCTGAGCGCCAAGAGGAATGGAGCGGGTGGCAAATCAAATATCCCGAGCCCTCAGCAAAGAAAAATGCCAAGTGGCAACCACTTGTTGCTGCCATTCAGGCGGTAAGTAACTCCTCCGACGCGGAATTTTGCCAACGCATCGGCACCTACTTCGACCTTCCCGCCGTGCGCGACTATTACTTGCTCATCGAACTCATTTTTGCCACCGACAATTCCGCCAAGAATATGTATTGGGCAATTCAGGATTACCAACGCGACGCGCGCCTTACGCCCATTCCCTGGGATATGGACGGCACGCTGGGGCGCAACTATGCAGGAAGCGACCACACGAGTAATGCCACACGGGATTACCGCGACTTCCTCCGCCGCGAAGGGCATCAAAACGCCCTCTTTGAGCGCCTCTACAAACTTGATCCGAACGATTGGAACGCCCAAATGGCAAAGCGTTACCGCCAACTCCGTCGCACGCATTTCAATCCCCAACGCCTCAGCGAGCGCATCACTTCCCTCCTCCACCTCATGGAGCAAAGTGGCGCCCATATCCGTGAAGCCCAGCGCTGGAACAATGCCAACGGACTGCGCATCAACATCCCGCAAGAGGCGGAGTTGCTTCAGGACTGGATAACCCGACGCATTGCGTATTTGGACAAGCTGTATAAACTGTAAATACCGTCTTTGTACTCCTAAAACTTAATATTGTTGTCCGGTAAATATAGATAACTCTTTGTTTGATGGATAGTTGTACTCATACAAGC
>CALFGU010000217.1 GCA_937877685.1 uncultured Prevotella sp. | reverse complement strand
TTTCGTGGATCCTCATACTAAGATTGTTCTTTCTTCACAGAACGTACCCTACGGTTCTGACCTCTTCGTAAACGACGGTGACACTGTTGAAAAGGGCACTATGATTGCTAAGTGGGACCCCTTCAATGCCGTTATTGTTACTGAAAGTGCTGGTCGCATCCAGTTCGAAGACGTTATCGAAGGTGTTACATTCCGTACTGATGAGGACGATGCTACAGGTCTTCGCGAACGTATCATTATTGAATCTAAGGAACGTGGACGTGTGCCCTCTGCTCATATTCTTGACGAAAATGGTGAACTCATCCGCACCTATAACTTCCCCATCAACGGTCGCATCGCTATCGAAGATGGTCAGATGGTTAAGGCCGGTGACGTTCTCGTTAAGATACCCCGTGCCGTTAGTTCTGCAGGCGACATCACCGGTGGTCTTCCCCGTGTTACAGAGCTCTTCGAAGCTCGTAATCCAAGTAACCCCGCAGTCGTTTCTGAAATCGACGGTGAAGTTACAATGGGTAGCGTGAAGCGCGGCCACCGTGAAATCGTTGTTACTTCTAAGCTCGGTGAAGTGAAGAAGTACCTCGTGCCCCTCTCTAAGCAGATCCTCGTACAGGAAAATGACTATGTTCGTGCAGGTACTCCCCTCTCTGACGGTTCTATTACGCCCAGTGACATCCTTGCGATTAAGGGTCCCACTGCCGTACAGGAATATATCGTAAACGAAGTACAAGACGTTTACCGTCTCCAGGGTGTAGGTATCAACGATAAGCACTTCGAAGTGATCGTACGTCAGATGATGCGTAAGGTTCAAATTAACGAACCCGGTGATACTCGTTTCCTCGAACAGCAAATGGTTGACAAACTCGACTTCGCTGAAGAAAACGACCGTATCTGGGGCAAGAAGGTGGTAGTAGATGCCGGTGATTCTGAAACAATGAAGCCTGGTATGATTGTAACTGCGCGTAAGCTTCGTGACGAAAACTCACAGCTCAAGCGCCGCGACCTCAAGCAAGTTGTAGTTCGCGATGCAATGCCCGCAACTTCTACTCAGATTCTCCAGGGTATCACACGTGCTTCTCTCCAGACGAAGAGCTTCATGTCTGCAGCATCCTTCCAGGAAACAACAAAGGTGCTCAACGAAGCAGCTATCTCTGGTAAGACTGACTACCTCGAAGGTATGAAGGAAAATGTAATTTGTGGTCACCTCATTCCCGCCGGAACAGGTCTTCGCGAATTCAGCAAGATTGTTGTTGGCGATATGGACGACTACGAAAAGAAGAGCGAATATTAATCCCTTACGGACAATCGCTCCATATACGAATAAATGGGAATCTCCATCGAAGGAGGTTCCCATTTTTGTGTTTTATTCGTTGCAACAAAACAGTTAATTCTTGCTGTTTTTGGAAATAGATTCTACGCTGAGTATGTTGCCTCCCTTGAAGTACAGTGTGTGGTTTTTGCATAAAACTATTCCAACGTTTTCGGACTTCCGTAATGGTGCTACGTTATCTTCATAAGTTGCGCATTTGCTTATTTACCCCTCCTACGTTTGACCAGTTTTCAGTTTTGTCGTACCTTTGCCCAATAAGCTGTTGTTTTAAACTTGGAAATCAATAATTTATGAAAGCGTTTCAACTTCTTCTTCTCTCCATGTTGGTGCCAGTGATGTGCGTTTGGGGAAACAATCGCAAACAAGTTGAGGAGCACACGTCAAATGTTATTGTTGCGGTAAATGAAGTTCATGGTGGGGGCTATTTTGTGGATAGCAAGGGGCATCGTTTGTTTAATAAACAGTTTGAAGGCGTGGGACCTTTCTCCGAAGGCCTTGCTCGCGTCAAGCAAAACGGCAAATGGGGATACGTCAACCTCAAGGGCGAAGTAGTTATTCCCTGTGTATATGATTGGGGATTGGCTGATAGATCCGAATTTTCCGAAGGACTTGCCTGTGTAAGGAAAAATTGGCGATATGGTTATATCAATGCCGAAGGAGAACAGGTCATCCCCTGCATTTATGATGAAGCCGACCAGTTCTCTGAAGGACATGCCCTTGTAAAGCAGCATAAGAAATATGGTTTTGTCAATGTCAAGGGCGAAGAGGTTATTCCGTGTATTTATGAATATGCCATGGCTTTCTCCGATGGTCTTGCTTTTGTGTGGCGAAATGGTCATGCAGGGTTTATCAACTTCAACATTGAAGAAGTCATTCCGTGTACCTACGAGGGGGCAGGCCCATTTTCCGAAGGACTTGCCAGTGTCAAGCAAAATGGTAAAAGAGGGTATATCAACACGAAGGGAGAAACGGTCATTCCTCGCACTTATGAAGATGCAGGGGAGTTCTCCGAAGGACTGGCACGTGTAAAACAGAAGGGAAAATGGGGCTTTATCAACGCTCAGGGCGATATAATAATTCCTTACACGTATGATGAAGTAGGGGACTTCTCCGAAGGATTTGCTCGTGTCAAGCAAAACGGCAAATATGGTTGCATTAACCTCCAAGGCGAAGTGGTCATTCCGTGTATGTATGATTGGATAACCGATTTTTCCGAAGGTCTCTCGAAAGTCGAACAGGGCAGAGTATGGTCCGTTATCAACAAGGAAGGAAAGGTCATTGTGCCTGTGTGTGACCGTTCAACAACATGGTCAAGAGCAGAAGATGAATAGCGCATAGACACATGAAATATTATTATAATAAAAACAGAGCATCCTTCGAAGGATGCTCTGTTTTGTATAACCACAAGCTGAAGTCAACACGTTTGCTGTACTACTCAATTTCTGAATATTTAATGTCCTCGACACAAAGTTAAACATAAGGCGCCTTAAGTTATGAACTATGCGTCGCATTTGAAACATCCGAACGCGTAAAAGTAGTTTTGTTTTTGCAGAGCGTGAGGCGCGAGTATATACACAACTTCATTAATTATTAATTGGTGGTTGGGATGGGAATTTTATTTTAAGATCTTTTTCTAAAATATCTATCATCGCTTTTTCATGTTCTTCGCATGCAGTTGTACGCCACTCTTTATCACCTGTAGTTTTCTCACTCATCAATCTTAGTTTCAAACTGCCTTTTTTAATGGTACTGTCTTCCCACATCGTTTTCTTTGACGCAGGACTATTGTTGGTGAATCTTGAGTTCACGTTTCTTTGTACGAGGCATAAGTTGCCGAGTCTGTCAACGGTGCTTTTTTGTTCTGCAGTTATGCCCCAAGAGTCGTCGTCCCAAGGTTTAATAGTTCCATCAGATGGATGTTGAGGGAACCAGTGTTCCACGGAGTTGCGGAATTCAAAAATAAAGTCGTTGAATTTCTGAAGTTCCTTCTTCCACAGGAGATAGTCAAGGTAGTTAAATAGAATGTGTGGTGTTGCAGTTCCGCTCTCTTTCCACTTATCATCCTTTTTATTATTGTCAATAAAACTATTAACAGCTTTTGCTGCAATGTTTTCCGTGAATGTTAAAATCTCATCCCCCATGTCCTTGGCAATGCTCTTAGGATACTCATCTGTGAAAATATTATCCCTTTTAACTACATACAAATCTTTGAGCAGTTCTGTAATCCAGTGCATATCTTTGGGAGAAGTGTAGGACACGCGAAGTGCAGATTGTATCATGAGGTTCTCCTTACACAAATCTTTATTGACGGATTCTTGATTTCTACTACCTTTTCCTATAAATGTCGAATTCTTGTAGTAAGTAGTTTTATTATTTCCTTTTTGACGTTTACTTGCGTATAGTGTTTTCAGACTCCACTCTCCATCTTCAGCTTCATTTTTGCTGGTGTATTCGCGCTTGATAATATACTGGTCAAACGTAAATCTTGTTTGAAGTAGGCAGACGATAAATTTGCGGGCGAAGGCACCAGATTGATAGTGATTCTCCTCTCTAAGGTATTTTTCTACAGCACCAAAGTTGTCGGTAAGTTTCTTGTCGTCCAATTGTTTGCCGATAATGAAATCACCGTTTTTTATTCCGTTCTTGGAAAGGTAAACTTTCAATGTGTGGAGTAAGAAATGGGGGAAGTCGATAATGCTTTCAAAGCGTGTGCGTTCTTCCTTACTTTCAATTTCAGTCGATGTCTGAACTTCTTTTTGTTTGAGTATTTCTACTATAGTCCAATTATTTTTCGCCTCTTGCGTATTGCCACTCTGTTGTGTTGAATGCGAATTGTGTTGGGGCCAGATATTATCTTCCTCAGGCATTTTATTCCAATCATCTCCAAAGAGTTTCTCTCTCCGCTTTGGCGAAAAGTGCATCTGTACATACCCATCCATATCGCTACAAGCATCCCAGATACGTGCGAAGCTTGCACGTTCATCAGGTGTTAAGTCCTTCATGAGATGGGCTTTAAGAATGTCGTGTTGTGCCAACTGTTCTCCGCGCGTGTTCATAATTTCGAAGTAGCGGTTAAGGTCGGTGTGCTCAGGCACAATGATTTGGAAGAGAATGACCTTCTTTAGTTTCTCCTTTAAAGCATCTATAAATCTAGGGTTTGACTTTTCTTCCTTCTCTAAAGTGCGCTTAATAATCTCAACCCCCTTTACAATGTTGTCTTCCTGCTGTTTCTCGTCTAAATTGTTCTTCCCCTTCACTGCTTTTTGGATATTCTTAAGCGTGTAATTAGAACGGTCACGACATTCAAAAGTAAGGTGTGTTTTTGTAGTTACTCCCAAACAGTTTAGCAACAAGAAGAGCGTCGTAAGGCGTTGTTGTCCGTCAATCACTTCCAGTTTTTTATCGTTTCGTTCCGATACGATAAGGGTACCTATGTAATATTTTTTGTCCTTCTCAGCATCACTAATATCTTCAATCAATCTCACAATTTGCTTTTCTCCCCACGCATATTCACGTTGATAAAGGGGGATGATGTATTGGCGTTCCTCGGAGGTAAAGATATTCCCCGAGGTTTGGTCGTCAATAATATGTAGTTCTTTAATCATTTCCATGTTCAGTAAGTTTAGAGGTCTATGAGTGCTTTGTAAAGTCCCTTCCAATTCTTTTCGTTATCTTTGCTTGGTTCCTTTAAGGTAACTTGTAGCATGGCAAGATCCGTGTGCGTGCGTGCTCTGCAGATGCGTTCAAACATAGGTATGTTGTTAGAATTTGCATTCTTAGTGTAGTTGCTTTCGCCTATTGCATATTTGTTTATAGAGTCAAATCCAAGGAGTTCTCTATCCACTCTAATCATAAATGCCCACTTGCAGAGTTTTTTAACAATGAAGGGGTCGAAGTTGTGAAAGCGGTCATAGTAGCAGAGTAAGGCGCAGTAGAACAATTCGCGGGCATATTTAAATCCTACGCTATGCTTCTTCTCTCCCTCCTTTATGAGATTTTTTATGGACTCAAATTCAGTGTTTGTTTGTATTTCCTGCTTCACACTCTTCAAGAGGAATAGGTAATGATCTACCATTTCAAAGAAATCATTTCCCGCCACAAAGGGTTCGGTGATTTGGAAGTAGGGCATCGCCTTGTTCACACGCTTCGCATAGGTGTAGGGGGAGTGTTCAGAAATCCCCTTATAAACATCAATGTCTTTTGTGCTAAAATCCTTAGCCTTGCGTAGGGTGCTCCAATTCCAAATGGGGAATAAGTAGTCGGCAAAGAGGTTTTTGATTTTTGCAGACTGTTTGTTCTCCCACTTTGTAACGGCCTTAACCATTGCATAGGGATCAGATTTCATCTCTCGAAGGTGATAGGCTTTCAGAAGGTGGTGAGGGTCTAATGCTTTGCCTCGAGAGTTTTGTGAGTCAAACAGTTGGAAAGCCTCAGAAATGTCGCTGACACAAATTGTAACAACTTCAAGAGTCTTCGTCATTGCCTCTCGAAAGGCATCTTTAACAGCATCTCCCTTTTGCCCAAACCATTCTTCAATGAACTTGTAGTTCTTATAGATATTGTTGCGCGATTCTTGGTGAACAAAGTTTACGTTTAAAATGCTTTTCCCCCACTCATTAAGTTTAAGGTATTTACAGATAAGCACAAAAGAAAGGGTGCGTTGTTGCCCGTCAACAATGTTATAAGTTTCGCCATCTTTGTGCAAAATAATTGTGCCAATGCGATACTTAAAGTCTGAAAATTTAGTTGCTTCCGAAATAGCCTCCTCAATATCTGCGAGCAACGTTTGAATGTTGCGGACTCCCCACTTATACGGACGCTGATAATTGGGGATGTTTAAATTTTCCTCAAGTAAATCCTTAATGGAAACGATTTGGGGTTGGTCAAGAGTTCCAGTCATGATAAATTGTGGGGAGATGTAAAATGTGAATCAATTTCCTACAAAGGTATAAATCATTTTTGACGTGGAGAAACAATAATCTCAACTCCTTAAACACCTCTTTTTATTCCCTTTTCTTGCCCCCAAAAAACAGTATCTATTTTTGTAAAAACAATTAGTAGGTTTGTGCGTCATAACTTACTAACTCGACGCCCGATATTACTCTTTGTGACGGCAAAAACTCTGAATGCCTCCCTAATTAGAACTTCTTTATAAATATTATCTATACCCTGATAGACAATGTTCAGCAACGATTATCACCTAAAGATGTCTTGCATGCAGGGAATTACTCGTAAATTTGCGGTGTAACCTAGTTTATAAGAAATGAATGGGGACAAGACTAATCCCCACGCCTAACACTCTTCTACCAATGAAATTCAAAACTTTACTTTTGTCCTTTCTGCTCGTCGCATCCAACTTGCATGCAGTGGCAGGTCCCATAGATATACACCAAGCACGCGGATTGGCGGCGCAGTTCTTGAAATCGCATCATCCGGAAGCGCAACTGGAGGACGACAGCTTTGCTCCTACGCGCAAACGTATGGGGGACGCAAATGCCGAGACGGAACTTCCCGTGTATTATGTGTTTAACGCCGCGGACGATGCCGGATTTGTGGTGGTCTCTGCGGATGACCGCACGGCGCCCATCTTGGGTTATGCCACTTCTGGCCGTTTTGATGCCACCGCTATGCCTCCCCACGTTGAGGAATGGATGGAGACTTACGCCCAACAGATTGCGGCGCTCGATGCTTACGCCCTTCAGGCGGAGCAGGTGAGTGATGAGCGCCCTGCCATCTCGCCCTTGTTGACAACATTGTGGAATCAGGGTTCGCCTTACAATGACGCCTGTCCGCTTCAAGGAAGTGCGCGCACTTACACGGGATGCACCGCTACGGCGTTGGCGCAGGTGATGAAGTATCACGAATGGCCTGCGGAGCAAACAACTGCGATTCCCGCTTACACCACACCCTCGGCAAAAATTTACGTTCCCGAACTTGCCCCAACAACTTTCCGTTGGAGCGAAATGCAGGATGATTATCACTATAGCGACTATGCCACCGCCGTTGCAGAGTTAATGCGCTACTGCGGTCAGGCCCTTTATAGCGACTATACGGCATCGTCCACCTCGGCAGCCATGACCGACATCCCCC
>CALFGU010000216.1 GCA_937877685.1 uncultured Prevotella sp. | reverse complement strand
AATCATACGCATGGCGGCATTGTCCACATACATATATTCCGTAGTGACTTTGGGGTACTGCAGCGCCACTTCCTGCGCCACCTTACGCCACAAGCGCGAAGAGGCCATAACATTCGCCTTATCAACTACGGTTACGAGGCGACGGCGTCGCATTGCGTAAGCATAAGCTACGTGAAGAATGCGCTCAACTTCCTGACGCGTGTAAACACAAGTGTCGTAAGCAAGGTCATCCCCCTCTTTCTTCTCCCCAAAATACATACCGCCCGTCAGTTCTCGGATGCAGATGAAATCCGCTCCGCTTACCAAGTCCTTACGTAAGGGAGATTTGTGAACCAAGCAGTCAAAAGTCTCAATAGGTCGGATGTTGGCAAAAAGCCCAAGGCGCTTACGCATCGCCAACAGGCCTTGCTCGGGGCGCACCTTGGCATTGGGATCGTTATCAAACTTTAAGTCGCCCACAGATGAGAACAACACAGCATCGGCATCCTTGCATATTTGGTACGTCTCCTCGGGGAAGGGGTCGCCTACGGCATCTATAGCCACTCCACCTACAAGGGCTTCAGTCAAAGTCAATTCGTGACCAAACTTTGAGGCAATTGCTTCAAGCACCGCCACACCTTGTGCAGAGATTTCGGGACCTATGCCGTCGCCTGGGAGTACTGCTATGTTGAGTTTCATAGTGGGAAGGATTTTAAAGTTATATTTCACTCTAATAGTGCGACTTAGCCGTGAGGAAACAAGACCGTTCAAAGCCTATGTCTATCCTAGCAAAAACTATTTGTGAGTTAATTTAAATTAAGTCCGACTTAGTTTTTCCTAACTCCGACTTAATTTTTTGCAGGTCGGTTATCGTTTTGCGTGACCTACGAATGGGCATTTTCATATGCTTCAATCTTGTCACGATTCTCCAATAAAAAGTCGATATCATCAAGGGCGTTCATCAAGCAATACTTCTTGTAACCATTCAGTTCGAATTGCTCGCTACGCCCTGTAGTATCGTTCGTAATCAGTTGGTTGGGCACATCAACGGTCAACTTTGCCTTAGGATTCTCTGCTATTGTTGAGAATATTTCAGCAAGAAAATCCTCACTCACTACTACAGGAAGCACGAAGTTATTGAGTTCGTTCTGCTTATGTATATCCGCAAAGAAACTGCTTACGACCACGCGGAAACCATATCCAGCAATCGCCCACGCAGCATGCTCACGACTCGAACCGCAACCGAAGTTCTTACCCGCCACCAAGATTTCGCCCCCATAGGTAGGGTCGTTGAGCACAAAGTCACGCTTTGTGCCGTCGGGGTTATAGCGCCAGTCGCGGAAAAGATTCTCCCCAAAACCCTCCTTATCCGTTGCCTTCAAAAAGCGTGCGGGTATGATTTGGTCGGTATCCACATTTTCCAAAGGGAGTGGCACACAGGTGCTATGGATAATGTCAAACTTCTGTTTCATAGCATTACGATTTAGGGCATTAACGTTCTGGGGTCCACAATCTTACCCATCACCGCCGCTGCTCCTGCCATAAGGGGCGAAGCAAGGCATGTACGCGCTCCTGGACCTTGACGCCCTTCAAAGTTACGATTACTTGTTGACACGACCAACTTACCCGCGGGTACTTTATCATCGTTCATGCCCAAGCATGCCGAACATCCGGGTTGGCGAATGGCAAATCCTGCCGCTTCAAGCACTTTGTCCAATCCCTCAGCCTTTAATTGTTCTACGACTTTCCAACTTCCGGGCACGAGCCATGCTATGACATGCTCCGCTTTCTTTCTGCCTTCAACGATGGAGGCAAAGGCGCGGAAGTCTTCAATACGCCCGTTCGTGCAAGCGCCGAGAAACACGTAATCTACGGATTGTCCGATGAGCGAAGTGCCAGCCTTGAACTGCATATAGTCGAGTGCGCGCTGCTCCGAGGCATTTTGCGGTTCGGGGATGCGCTCTGTGATGCCAATCCCCATACCTGGATTCGTGCCGTAAGTAATCATGGGTTGAATATCTGCGGCATCAAAGGTCACTTCTTTGTCAAAGACGGCATCAGGTCCGCTACAAAGCGTTTTCCATCTCTCTACCGCCTCATCCCAAGCCTTTCCCTGCGGAGCATATGGGCGATTCTTGAGATACTTAAAGGTTACGTCGTCAGGAGCTACGAATCCGCCGCGCGCACCCATCTCTATCGACAAATTACAAAGCGTTAAGCGGCCCTCCATTGAGAGAGAAGTGACCGCTTCCCCCGCATATTCCACGAAATATCCCGTAGCGCCGCTCGTGGTCAACTTACTCATGAGGTAGAGCGCCAAGTCCTTTGCCGTAACACCCTTTCCCAACTTGCCGTTTACCGTAATGCGCATCGACTTTGGCTTTGCTTGCAAAATACATTGAGATGCAAGCACCATTTCTACTTCTGAAGTTCCAATTCCAAAGGAAACGGCGCCCACTGCTCCGTGAGTTGAGGTGTGCGAATCGCCACATACGATGGTCATACCCGGAAGCGAGAGCCCCTGTTCGGGACCTACGACGTGGATAATGCCGTTGTTGGGATGAAGCATGCCGAAGTGGGTTAACCCAAACTCTTCTGCGTTGCGCGTCAAGGCATCCACTTGCTTGCGAGACACTGGGTCTTCAATCGGTTTGTCCTGATCGTGCGTCGGAGTATTGTGATCGGGCATACAGATTATCTGACTCGGGCGATAAGGTCGCAAACCGCGCGCACGGAGTCCGTCAAAAGCCTGCGGACTCGTCACTTCGTGGCAATAAAGTCGGTCTATATATAATTGTGTAGGGCCATCCGTGACTTGCTGTACGACATGGGCGTCCCAAATTTTGTCGAAGAGAGTATTCATGGGGAGATTTTTTCTATAGGGGCTATAGGAACTATAACGACTATAGGGTTACTTCTTAAACTTATTGATACAATCCACATAGGCCTCAGCACTCGCCACAATAATATCCGTATTGGCGCCAAAACCATAGTAAATGTGGCCGTTGTATTCCACCTGCATGTGCACCTTACCGATATCGTTCGAACCGCGACTGTTGGCCTGAATCGTAAATTCCTTTACAATGACCTGGCGACGGATAATGTTGCGAATGGCATTGATAGCGGCATCCACAGGACCATTTCCGTCAGCGGCACTTGAGAATTTTTCACCCGCAATGTCGATAGTGACGGCGGCAACTGGGCGAACGCCTTGTCCACTCGTAACTTGGAGGTAATCCAATTTGATAGCCTGAAGACGATTACGCTCTTGACCAGCAAGCACTAAGACATCGTCGTCCGTCACTTCCTTCTTGCTATCCGCAAGGCTGAGGAAGTTTTCGTAAATCTTGTTCAACTTGTCATCATCCACCTCTACGCCGAGAATTTCTAAGCGATGCTTCAACGCAGCATGACCTGAGCGCGCTGTGAGAATGATTGAATTTTCATCCACACCCACATCCTTGGGACTGATAATCTCATAGGTTTCCACATTCTTGAGAATACCGTCCTGGTGAATGCCTGAAGAGTGGGCAAAAGCGTTTCTACCGACAATCGCTTTATTAGGCTGAACGGGCATATTCATCAACGACGAGACGAGTCGGCTGGTGGCACAAATCTTATGTGTATTGATGTTCGTGTTAATATTCAACTCGTGATGACATTTCAGAATCATGGCAATTTCTTCTGCACTCGTGTTCCCCGCACGCTCACCGATACCGTTAATCGTCACTTCCACCTGACGCGCTCCGTTAATAACGCCCTCAAGTGTGCATGCCGTGGCCATACCCAAGTCGTTATGACAATGAGTAGAGATAATGGCGCGGTCGATATTGCTCACGTGGTCCACGAGATACTTAATCTTCTGACCGTATTCGTGAGGAAGGCAATACCCCGTAGTGTCGGGAATATTCACTACCGTAGCACCGGCATTAATAACGGCTTCGATGACGCGGGCAAGGTATTCGTTGTCCGTGCGACCGGCATCTTCGGCGTAGAATTCAACATCCTCCACATAACGCTTGGCATATTTCACCGCCGCTACGGCACGCTCAATGATTTCTTCGCGGTTGGAGTTGAACTTATATTTAATATGGAGATCGCTTGTGCCGATACCCGTGTGAATACGCTTATGTTTGGCATAAGCAAGCGCCTCTGCGGCAATGTCAATATCCTTTTCCACGGCACGCGTCAAAGCACAAATCGTGGGCCAAGTCACCGCCTTGGAAATCTCTATCACACTGTTGAAATCGCCAGGACTTGAAACGGGAAATCCTGCTTCAATAACGTCCACACCAAGTGCTTCAAGTTGCTTGGCAACCTGAATTTTCTCCACAGTGTTTAACTGACACCCCGGCACTTGTTCGCCATCGCGCAGGGTGGTATCGAAGATATAAAGTCTGTCAGCCATAAGTCGTTTTAGGTTTAGTGGTGGTGTCTGTAAAATAAAAAGGCGGTCCCCACTCTTTCATCAAAAGAGGAAGACCGCCTTTTTTCTGCCGTACGCATTACGAACGATACGCTCCTCTTGAGTTCAAGAGCAGATTATAATCGAAAGTAGGTTGATAAGGCAGAAGTTCATTGTCTTTGTTGTTTAGTTTAGTGTTGTGTCGTGGCGCAAATTTAGGAAACATTTTACACTAAGCAACCAAAAAACTTAAAAAAATCACATCCGCCCCTAATTTTTCGTCCCTAACTTTCATTTTGCTTGATTTTCCTGCCGTTTCCTTGCGCCTCATTGAGGGCTTATTTCAACCCCTCCAGAGTCTTGAAAAACAAAGGTTCAAATAATGAAAACGAAACCTTAAAGAATTTTTCTAATCTTACAAATAAAGCGCACAATAAGTAACTTTGTTTTGCATCTCAATTACTCCTTCGCAAGCAATTGATTAGGAAGCAAATAAAACTGGGAGTAAGCGTTTGCCTACTCCCAGTTTTTGGTTTACTATTCAGAAAGCGCCACCATTCCTACTGAATGGCGCCCAAGGGGATGCTTTACTTGCGGATTTCCATTTCATCCAACACGTAACTACTGCCTCCGAATGTGTCAATCAAGAAGAGGACGTAGCGAATATCTACATTGATACAGCGCTGAAGCTCAGGGTTGAAGCGGAGATCGCTTGAAAGACTTTCGATATTGCCGTCGAAGGCGATACCAATGAGTTCGCCCTTCGCGTTCATTACGGGCGAGCCTGAATTACCGCCAGTGATGTCGTTGTTAGAGAGGAAGCAAGTGGGGAGTTTGCCGTCCTTACGTGCATAACCACCGTAATTGCCCGAGAGGTAATACTTGCGGAGGTCCTCATTCATCACATAGTCGGGATCCTTGGGGTTTTCCTTTTCTAACATTCCGTCAAGAACGGTGTTCCAATCGTATTGCACCGCATCGCGAGGCGAATAACCCTTCACATGTCCGTAAGTCATGCGGAGCGTAAAGTTCGCGTCGGGAGCCTTTGACCAATCATACATTTCGCAAAGACCACGCGTGTAAATCTTGTCTAATTCCGCACGCTTCACATTAAAGTTCTTGATGACGTAGTCAAAATTATCCTTTGAGAATTTCACTAATTCCTTTCGGAAGGTGTAGAGGGGATCGTTCTTCAACACTTCTGCAGAAGGCGCAGCGAGGAATGCTTCAAGCGCTTCGGCAGAGCGGAAGATGCTTTGGGTATAGACGTTCTCGATGAGGTCACTGTAATTGCCGTCTGCCACAATGGGGTTCAATCCAAGGCGATTGTGTTTCAACCAATAGGGGATGAGGAGTTCGACAGTGGCGCGGTCGAAGTCGAGGTCTACTTGGACAACTGCCTTCTGAGCATTGCGTAAAGCCTCTGTTGCTGCTGTGAGCGCCTCAGTGCTATCTGCGTCAAGCGCTTTGAGGTAGTTTTCAACCACAGAAGGTGTTACTTTAAACTTCATGGCGCCAAAGGTGAAGTTGAGCAAATAGAAATCGTGGAGCGTGTCTTCTGCCGCAGTCACCAAGGAATCTATGCGCGAGATAATGCTGAGGTATTCCGCCTTTCCGCTACGCTTGGCAAATTCCATGAATGCCTTTTCTTCCTTAGCCTTAATGCCCATCAAGCCTGTCTTCTTCACACTCTCGTTCATGCCACCGAAGTTCTTCACTACGTTACCAAGACTCATGTATTCGTCAGCCAATTTGAGGTTCGCCACACTGTCGCGGTCCATCAAGGCTTTC
Organism: uncultured Prevotella sp.; assembly: GCA_937877685.1. Lineage (GTDB taxonomy): Bacteria > Bacteroidota > Bacteroidia > Bacteroidales > Bacteroidaceae > Alloprevotella. The sequence goes on along the minus strand of CALFGU010000216.1, from coordinate 11,259 downwards.
ATGAAGTTGAGTTGTGCCTCACCCGCAAGATTAATGGGGTAGTTCATACTCTGCGTACGGAGTTTCACTTCAGAAGCTGTAAGATAGCGGCTCGTACTTCCGGGAAAACCCATAATCATGGTGTAATCGCCTTCCTTCACTCCCTTGAGCGAAATGGGGAGGAACTTCTGAGTGCGCAAAGGTTGGTTTTCCTTGCTGTAAGGTGCGGGATTGCCGTTAGCATCAGCGTAAACGCGGAACATGGCAAAGTCTGCGTTGTGACGGGGCCAGAGCCAGTTGTCCTGGTTAAAGCCAAATTGCGCAATGTTCTGGGGAGGATTCACCACAAGTCGCACATCGGGGAACGCCTGTTCGTAAAACATGTAAAAACGATTACCTCCGAAGTAAGGAACTATGCGTACGGTCATACCCGCCTTATCCTTGAGGTCGCTCTTTGCGAAGAGTTCTTCAGAAAGAGGGATCAAGAAACTCTGGCTTTGGGCTGTGTAAACATCCACCTGCTTTGCGGCAGCAGCAGAATCCACCTGTGCGGTTACATCTACCACACGGATAACAAAGGTAAAGTCAAGGTCGGGCACGGGAAGTTCTTCGCCACGATTCTTTGCGAAATAACCGTCCTGAAGGTAGTTGTGTTCCATCGTACTCATGGCATGCACATAACTAAATCCGCAGTGGTTGTTGGTAAGTACGAGACCTTCACCTGAAACAATTTCACCCGTGCAACCATTACCGAAAATACCGACACACTCACGGAGTGACGAACCCGTTTCGGAGTACAATTCCGCAGGCTTCAACTTCAGGCCCGCCTTCTTCAAGGAATCCGCAAGATGCTGTTCCTTCATAAGTTTCAAAAGCCACATACCCTCATCGGCATGTGCAGTTCCAAAGCCTGCAAGGAGGCAGAGGAGGAGAGAAAAGATTTTTTTCATATCTATTTATTGAGATTTTGTGATTGCTAAGACTATAATTGCCGCGATTCTTTAAGGTTTTGAAGAGCGCAAAAGTATTTCAGGGCAATGTATCCTTATTTTTGAGAATACACTGCGTAGTTCTTACAACCTTATGACCTTAAAACCTCACGACCTAACTTAGAACGGATAACCTATCGCAAAGTTATAGGCCAATCCATCGGCAAATTTGGGAATATTGTACCATCCTTTCTTTCCCGTTTCGTAAGGTGCATGGAGCGCCATGCCGACGTCGAAACGAAGAATGAGGAAGTCGAGGTCGTAACGCAAACCCAGGCCTGTGCCTACGGCAACATTATCAAACGAAGCCTTACTGAATTCTGCGCCTGGGCGTAATTCATCCTTGCGCATGAGCCACACGTTTCCGGCATCGATAAAGAAGGCACCGTGTAAGTCACCCAAGAGGCGCGCACGGAGTTCGGCGTTCACTTCTAACTTAATGTCACCCGTCTGATCGATGTAAGCGTAATTAGAATTTTCACCTCTGTAACTACCAGGTCCGAGTGCGCGCACCGTAAATCCGCGAATACTGTTGGCACCTCCCACATAGAATTGGTCAACATAAGGTGCCGTTATGCTATTACCGTAACTGTAAATCATGCCACCGAAGAAGCGGTAAGCAAACTTCATGCGGTTGTTTATCTTAATATGATTGTGGAATTCGGCAGTAACTTTCAAGTATTGCGCAAAGGGATTGCTGAACAATTCTTTATCCTTCTTGCTAAACTTCTGCCCTCCGAGGGCATAGATTGCCGAAGTGAGGTTACCCGCTTCCTTAATCGAGAATTGCATCCAGATGGGGTTGCGATGGTTTGCCGCTGTGTTGTAAGTAAACGTATAAGACGCCGAGGGCACAAACTGATCGCGCATACTGACATAGAGCGCGGGGTTGTTATTTCGGATTTCGTCAAACTCAGCAGTGGTGGAGATGAGTTTGTTATAGTCCAAATTGAAGACGGTCAACTCATGAATGGCATTGCTAAACTTATGCCACTTGTAGGTAATCCCTAAACCCACCGTAGCTCGCTGGAAAAACTTCGCACGATTCTGCCAATCGCCATTAATTGCGAATGTTGTTGATGCAGGAAAGCGCAAGTGGCGACGGTGAACGAAGGGCGCAACAAAGCGTGGGAGTTCCACTGAAAGTTGTGTGCCCATCTCGTAAGAGTTCATCAACGAATTGTTCGCATCTGAGGTTCCCCCCAACTGCCATTCGTAAGAACCAAACAACTTCCAGGTAAACTTTTCAGCCCCTCCGAAAGCGTTGCGCTTAGAAAGACTATAGGCCACACCGGGTCCCATCTGGTCATTGCTCTTGAGCGTGGCGTTCATCTCAAACGAACTATCGTAAAGTTTATCTAAGACAGCGTTGACATAGATATCAAGAGTGTCGCCCGCACCTATCGTGTCGCGTGGCACGTAACGCACATCAAAATTGCTAAACACGTTTAACTGCGCCAACTTTTCGAAAGTATTCTCTTGGTTTGTCAAACTGTAGCGCTCGCCTGCACGATGAGCAAGAGAACTACGGAGAACGCCGAAACGCACTGCGGGTTTCTTGCCGCCATAACGCACTGTGGTGGTGCGAAGTGTGCGCACACTGTCCAAACGTTCCTTATCCGTGCGACGCAAAGCAATGTAGTAGTTGCCAATATAGTAAGGCTTGTTCACCATTGGCGCAACCCCCTCCTTAGGCACCACCTTCAACTGCACATGATGCTTGCGCATTAAAGTGTCTGCCAAATAGGTGATGTTGCTTCCCGTGTAATAATAATAACCATTCTCACGGAAAAGACGCTCCAGGCGAGCTTGTTCCGCCACAAGGGATTGAGCGCTGAAAGGTTTACCCTGTTGCAAGGGACTTTCCGTCTGTGTGGCGCGAATAAGACTATCCAAGTCTGGCACAAAGCGCTCATAACGAATCGTGTCAAAGAGATAGGCCTTTCCGGGAATAATGCGGTAACTTATCTTTGCTTTCTTGGGGTTCTTTGAGGGAATCACTTCATAGCTGGTGCTTCCGCTGAAATAACCATAGTTGCGGAGGGTGTTGAGAGCGATTTTTGCGCGCATCTCAGGGTTAACTGTGCTCACGAGAATGGGAGCGGCGGCAAAGCGTTTGAAAAGGAAACGGCGGATACCCCCATGCGAGTCATAACAGGTGTTATAGATGCGCAAGCGGAACTGAAGGGGGGAGCGCAAGGAGGAACTTCCGAAGATGGAACCGTTAGGCGGATAACTCAACACGGCATTCAGTTCCTCTTCAACTACGGAGAAGTGTTCTTCCAAATCCTTTTCGAGCCTTTTTTCCTGTGCCAGTTGCTCAGGAGTGGGTTCGGGAGCGGGTTCTTTGGGCGCCAAAAAGTCAGTAGCCACCTCACCCGAGAAAAGATTCCCCACTGTTTCCACCGCATCATCTATAGCGGTGATAACTCCTGTGGAATCTGCGCTTTCTTGCTTTTGCTTTGATTGTTTCCTTTCAGTTTCATCAAAGGTTATTTGGGAAATACCCGTATAAAGTTGTTCTCCTTCAGGAATGGTCTTTGTTGTAGAACATCCCCAAAGGGTGAAACAGATGATGATGAGGGTTAAAATTCTGCGCATGATGGATAAAAAAACAGGTAGATTCAACCTATTCGTAACGGCATCTCAAATTGTGCTCCCTAAAAGTAACTTTGGGCACACGAAGTTACTTTTCGTGCCTCGAATTAGTAACTTCGTTTCACAACATTAAGAATGCCTTATTTTTAAGAAGTTATGCATGGGACTTTTCTTTGCTAAAGTCCCATGCCATTGGGGGTTCTGTGCTCCGTCTCCCTCACGTTCAAATCAGGGATTCAGAGACTCGCCTACGGATTACTTAAAGATGAAGAGTTCACCCAGTTTGTTGGTCTTCTTTCTGAGTACAACACCCGTGCCCATCTTAGTGAGTTGTCCTTCCAAGGGGTCATAGTTACTGCGGTCATAGAACACCTGCACATAGCGCGTAGCCCCCTTGTCCAAACGATACTCCAAGGTGATGTTATCAATAAAACTTGTGGCGGAGTTGTCTGCCTCCTGGCCCGTACTTACCTTACCGCCAATATTGACAGCAAAACGGTCGTTAAAGAAGCGCTTAGAGAACTGGAAGGAATAGTCTGTTTGCGAAGCGCCCGTTTGTGTCGTGCTGTTTTCAATACCAAAGTTGATATCAACTGTCTTGAGCGCACTACCAGCAATGTTTTGGATTTCGCTCTGCAAGAAAGCGTTGAGCGCCGAACCCGCTTGCATGCCACCCTTAGCACCATAACCATCCGCAAGGAACAATCCCGTTGCCATGAGTGACACTGCCACCTTCGAGCGTTGCGCAGGAGTCATGGCCGTTAGTTGGTTTTGTATGCCCATATCTTCAGGCGCGGCCACGGTAAACTCAAGTCCCATGTCTTCTAAGGTCTTTGAAATCGCCACACCTACGTCAAAGGCCACAGAACGTTGCTGATCGTTTTCCGTGACTACCGACTTCATGCGTTCCTTTGCCTGAATATTGAGCGTAGGATTTGCCACATCGCCCGTAAATTCCACATAACTACCCTGTGAGAGTTTAAAGGTCTTGAGAGGTATAATGGGGAGCGTATATTTCATTTCTCCTTCCTCAATAGTGAGACGACCGATAAGGCGCATCTCGCCTTGTTGCGTCATGCGGAGAGTTAAGTCTCCCCCACCCTGCACATCCACGTAACTCTTGCCGTCATCCGAAAGACCACAATAGAAATTCGCCGCTTCACTAATGCCTAAGTTCAGCGTGAGGTCCATATTCGTGGCAGGAAGTGACTGGGGCGCAATGGTGGTTGTATCTTCAAAATTCACAAATTGCACTAAACCTTCCAACTGGTCGTCAACGGTGAGCGGAGATTCCTTAAGGACGTAAGAAACATTCGTACGGTTCAAAACATCCAAGTCACCGCGCACAATGATATTGTCTAAATTGCCACGCACGGTGCAATCGAAGTCCACGTATGCCTTACCATAAACAACGGAATTGAGTTTGCGCTTCGCATTAATGAGTTCAAAGTTCTTCGCCCTCATTGCGATGTCCAACTTCATATTGCTCATGTCGCTCATATCCACTTTGCCGTTTACGGTCAAGGGATTGTTGCCCGTAGAACTGAGGTTGAAGTTTTCAAACAACAGTTTCGTGTTCTGCAAACGGATAGGTTTTTCATCCATTCTGAAGTCGAAACCATAGATAGAGGAATACACGTGAGAATCAGCAAAACGCACGTCCCCGTTTACCCTTGGAGCATCCAGCGTTCCGTCAATATGCACACCGCCTTGCACAGTTCCCTTCATGTAAATGTCTGTTCCGGCAAGGAATCCGTTAATGAGCGCCAAGGGTAAGTCTTTCAGTAGCGCGTCGCCCTCAAAGCGCCCCTCTTCAGTGTCTTCGTAAGTGCCGGAACACTCCATCACTTTATCGCCATCCACTGTGAGGTCCACACGAGCGAAAGATTCGCTTTCCGACGTGGGCAAATAAGCCACGTCCGCTCCGATATTGCCGAGATAAGACCCCTCATATTCCAGTCCCTTAGTAGCAATGGTACCCGTTGCTGAGATACTCTCATGATTGTCTGCAACATGGAGGTCGGCATTAAAGAGTCCGCCCATTTTGGGCATATAAGGAAGCACTTCGGAGAGTTCCTTTAGGTTCAGACTTTGGATATTGAGCGTGATGTTATTGAGAGAATCGGTGCTTTCACTGAGGAATTGCAACCCCGTTCCGTCATCTGCTCGAAGGCGTAAGTCGGCCTGTAATTGCTTATTGTTTCCGAGGAACACAAAGTTGTCACGGTTGACTTCGAATGAGCGGAACGCAATTTTCGGATGCTGAGGATAGAGTTGCGCTTTCAGTCCTTCGTGCGTCACATCGGCACGCACCCCCACATCAAAGCCAGTGTTACCGTGTTCATCCTTAAATTGGAAGTCCAGTCCGCCAGTGTTTGCCAACAAATAACTACGGAATGCCAAGGCAAACTTATTGGGATTTCGGCGGGCGTTATTGATGACCTGCCCACTGAGTTTGATGCCGTAGTCATTGTGAGACAGTGTGGCAGTTGCGTTATCTAATTGGAACGTTCCGTAGTGGAAGTTTTTCATCATAAAGTCACCCGTAAGCCCAATTTCGGGATAGGTGGCCAAGTTTACCGAAACCGTGTCAAGCGTGTAACCCATGGCGCGAAGAATGTTGGTCATGGGGTTATCATTTCCAGCATGAAGCGTGAGGTTAAGTCCTGGAAGCAACGTGCGGAGTGTGTCATGACTGATGCGTAGGCGTTCGGAGCACGTTGATAAGTAATCCATCATCGGGGTGATTTGGGTTCCCAACGTGGATATGTGCCCCTTTGTAGCGAAAGCGAGGGTCATGTTTCCGGCATTCAGATGTGAGGTCGTCGTGTCGGGAGATGAGGCAAAGTCGAAGAAGATGTCTTTCATCATGACGCTTCTTTCGGGCGTGTCAAAGTGATTGTAACACAAACTTCCCTTAGTCTGGAACGCTTCAAACGCCTCATCGCTATCAAAGTCAATATTTATCATCGACCCCAATCCCACATCGGCCTTCGCACCTGCCAGTTGTTGCAACGAACAATGCTCCATTATGGCATCAAGATTCAAATGATAACCATTGATAAAGTTACCCTGAACCGTACCTTCGCCTTCAATCGCCGTGTTATAGGCAGAGAAGCGCGCGTCTAACTGTTGTTGCGCAATGTTTGCCGCAAGCTTGAGGTTGTTTAAGTCAATATCCGAAAAGCGTAAGGAATCCACCTGCGCCTTTAAGTCAGTCAACGCACGGGGTGACGTGGGGTCAAACTTGAGTCCCTCAGCGGTAAAACTGCCACTGAAATCTGAGGCACCTAAAGTGGGTAGGAAGGCCGACAGAGGGAAACCATCAGCAAGAAGCGCCACTTTATAGCGCTCGCTGTCGAGATTCGTAGCAGCATCTATGGACAAGTTACCTCCAAGCGACTTCATGCGCGCCGTGGCTTTATAATCGTTGCCCTTGAAAGCGGCTGTTCCGTTTACAGATGTGCCATTAGGAATACGCAGTGTCGTATCGGCAATGCCCATGCGCGACAAGAGGGGACGCATGTTTTGAAAACCCATTTGATAGTTGAGCGCAGCGCTCATGGGTTGTATGTTTTGTTGTGTAGAGTCGGGAATGAGGTGCAACACATCACCATCGGCAGCCAGCGAGACTAACCCTTGCAGTTCGGCCTTACAGGTGAGCAGATGCAAGTGGTCCATATTCCCGTCTGCAACTAACTGTACATTGAGAGGAACTTGCGGAAGCAGGTCTTCAACGCCCTCTACCGCCGCCATTTGTAGTGCAGTTTGGATGTCCTCACTACCGATGCTTCCTTCAATACTCGTGCGCAAACCGGCCTTACTTCCGGCCTCAAGCGCTTCCCAAGGGAGTTGCACAGAGGCTGAAAGGCGGGAGTGAGGAGTTGAGAGGTTCCACGCAGGAAGTGAGAGCAGCACGCTGTCCATATAAACAGAACCCGAAAGGTTGCTCACGCGCAGTCCTGAATGTTCACGAAGGGCCACACCGCGTATGCCACAAAGGAGTGTTCCAGACTTGTCATACGACAGACTATCAACAGTTGCACTCAGGCTATCGACAAGATAGGTAAAGAGCGAATCTTTCTGCACGGCTGAAGTTGCGAGGAAGCGTTCAAGGTGAACGGGCAAATCCAACTGAGTTGGCGCACCCATGGCTACTGCCGAACCCGAAAGTTGAAGGCGTTCCAATCCGTAGAAGGGCGCTCCAAGGTCGAACACACCTTCTTTCAGCGTCACGTCATGAAGATTCAAGAAAAAGCGCATGGAGTCGCCAGGCATGCTCAATGCCACCGCCGTGCGATCCACCTTCATATTGGGCATATTGATGCGCCACTTTGTGGGAGCAGAAGTAGTTGTATCGACCGCGGCAGTATCACTAAGCGCCACACAAAGGCGCGCATCGGAAAGTTGCATAAGGTCGAGCATGACGGTTTCTTGATTGAGGTCAACGCCATGACTCTTCAGCGCAACGCTTCCGATAGTGCCACTCACGCGAGTGTCAGGGATGTAATGTTTGGTGTTGATCTTTGCGCCGAGAAGCGTAAATTCGTCCACATTTGCCTGACCTGAGAAGAGAGGCTTGAGGGGCACATCTATGCGTAACACATCGACGGCCATCAAGGTGTCATTTCCTTCACGCGCCACTACTCCCTGAACGTCTAAATCAAGAGGGAAGGACAAGCGCACGCTTTCTACGCTGACCTCCATGCCTAACGATTCCGACAAACTGCTCGCAGCCTTATCTACGAGATAGTTTTGAACGGCAGGGATATATAAAAGTCCTGCCAACAGGAGAAAGCCTATCAGCAGTTGCTGTATCAACCACAGCAAAAGGGTTGTTATGACGAGAAGTGTTTGCTTCATATAAAACGTAAAATCAGTTTTCTCGCGCGCACGTTATTTATAATGTTACGCAAAATCACTGCAAATTTACAACATCAATACGCTATGTCCAAGCATACCAGGAGTTTTATAGTTTTTTAGGAGGTTTGTTTGTTCTATTGCTCCTTTGAGTCATCAAAGCGCTACTTTATGACACGGCGATTAAAGCATTTTCACAAAAAAACAACCTCAAAGGTCATGCCGCAACACGTTCCTTTGAAGTTGTTATCACATATTCACAAAGCGGAAAGGACGGGATTCGAACCCGTGATACGCTTTTGACGTATACACGCTTTCCAGGCGTGCCTCTTCAACCACTCGAGCACCTTTCCTTTAGTTTTGCGAGTGCAAAGATACGACAAAGATGCGAAAGTTAGAGCGAAAGTCCAAATAATTCTCTATTTTTGCAAGAACTATTTCGCACACACGTTTTTGTGAATCGTCACTAACAAGGAACTATTCTTGCCACAAACTTTGCGAGATTTGACCTGCGATTTACAATTCCTCACATAGGGCGCAGAAAGAGTATTTCCCGACGCACAATTTGAGACTTAAGGCGCCGAATTTGAGACTTCGTAACGGCACTATTAATATGGCGTTTACGCAGGCCTCTTTTTACGAGCATTTACTGATAAACACGGCGCCATCTAATTAAGAATTATTATACAAACAAACATATCATCATTATCATGACTTACGAAGACAGAATTGAGCGCGCTGTTGCGCTTTTTAAGAGTGGGTATAACTGTTCGCAAGCAGTTGTAGCCGCCTTTGCTGACCTTTATGGTTTCACTGACGAACAAGCATTTAAGATGGCTGCTTCCTTTGGTGGCGGCATTGGGCGCATGCGCCAAACTTGTGGTGCTGCATGTGGACTTTTCTTACTTGCAGGTCTCGACACTGGAGCAACAGAAGGCAGTGACAACGAAGGAAAGTCTTACAACTATAAGGTAGTGCAGGACCTTGCTGAAAAGTTCCGCCAAGAGAATGGTTCGCTCATCTGTTCCGAACTCCTCGGTCTCAGCAAGCAAGAACCTACGCCACATCAAGCAGAAGTGCGCACTCCGGAATACTACAAAAAGCGCCCTTGCGCCATGATGGTGGAAACCGCTGCGCGCATCTTTGCCGACTATCTGCAATCAAAAAACGCTTAACCGCCACACCGCTCGAATGAAAATTCTTTTGCTTGGCGATTACAGCAATGTGCATGCCACACTTGCCGAAGGACTCCGCAAACTGGGGCATGAAGTGACCGTGGCAAGTGATGGAGACGGGTGGAAAAACTACCCCCGCGACATTGATTTTTACCGTGACCTAACTTGGGGAAAGTTGCGCACGTTGCGCTACCTTTGGCGTCTCATTAAGGAATTTCGGAAATTCCGCGGATACGACGTAGTGCAACTCATTAACCCCATTTTTATCCCCCTTAAGGCAGAGCGCATGATGCTTTTCTATAAGTATTTGCGCCGCCATAATAAGCGGATTTTCCTTGGGGCATTTGGGATGGACCACTACTGGGTGCGCGCAGGATTAGACTGTTCCACCTTCCGCTATTCGGATTTTAATTTTGGTCCCGAGGTGCGCGAAAGCGAGGATATTGACCTTTGGACGAACGAATGGTTGCGAGGGAAGAAGGGAGAGTTGAACCAACATATCGCAAAGGATTGTGACGGCATCATTACGGGACTCTACGAATACCAAGCTTCGTATGCACCCCACTTTCCAGAAAAGACGCAATTTATTCCCTTCCCCATTTTGCCCCGCGAGGGACTTACCCTAAGCGATAAGACACCCCAGCGCGTGCGCTTCTTTATCGGCATTCAGAAACAGCGTTCTGTTTATAAGGGCACGGACATTATGTTACGCGCTTTGGAACGTGTGGCGCAGGAACTGCCAGAGAAGTGCGAAATGGTGAGAGTAGAGAATGTGCCCTTCGCTAAGTATGTCGAACTCATGAATGGTAGCGACGTCATTCTGGATCAACTTTACAGCTATACGCCTGCCATGAATGCCCTTGAAGCAATGGCGCAAGGATTAATCGTTGTGGGTGGTGCCGAACCCGAACATTATGACTTGATGGAGGAACACACGTTGCAACCTATTATTAACGTGCTCCCCAATGAGGAGAGTGTTTATCAAGCATTGAGAGACCTTGCGTTGCATCCCGAACGCATTCCGCAACTCAAGCGTGATAGCGTCAACTACATCTTGAAACACCACGATTACGTCAAAGTTGCACAACGCTATCTGGAAGCATGGAGCAAGTGAAACAATCCCCTGCATTAACAAGTGAGGAGGAAAAGCAAACGCGACAAGAAGACTTGTGTCAGAATGTTAAATTTGCCTTTCCTCCTCACTATTATTTGGTTATATCAAAATAAATGCGTAATTTTGCACCCTGTTTCAACAAATCATCTCTATGCTTCGCTACATTTTAACCTTCATAATCTTTGTTCTTGCCGTACTTCCTACGGCGGAGAACGGCATGTTTATCACATATGCCGGAGATGACGTGTGCGAAGAATATGAGGCGCTCGCCAATGCTAGTTCTCCCGAAATCGAAGAGGTAAAGCGCATCGCAACTGCCGACAATTTGATTAACACAGCGTTGGAGTATCTCGGCGTGAAGTATCGCTATGGTCACAGCAGTCCTAACGGTTTTGACTGCTCGGGATTCACGATGTATGTGTTCAATAAGTCAAACATTCCCCTCACTCGCACTTCCGTTTCACAGTTTCACGAAGGCGAAAAAGTGGAACGCATTGAAAACTTAAAGCGCGGTGACTTGGTCTTCTTCGGCAGTCGCACATCC
>CALFGU010000215.1 GCA_937877685.1 uncultured Prevotella sp. | reverse complement strand
ACTATCCGAAACATGCGTATGACCAAGAATAATATTTGAAATGAGAAAGGAGAAATGAGAAAGGAGAAATGTGCTCGCGCGCCAAATTCCGCATTGTTATTTCTCCTTTCTCCTTTCTCCTTTTTCATTTCCCCCCATGCTCAAATACCTAACCTACGATATTGTCTTTCAAGAATTCCCCGACGAAGTCACGCTTGCCGTGAATCTCTCGCTATGTCCCAACAAGTGTCCGGGGTGTCACAGTTCCATCCTTATGGGTGACATTGGCGAAGTGCTGGATGCCAAGGTGCTCATTGCGCTTGCTGAAAAATACAGAGGGGAAATCACTTGTGTGGCACTCATGGGCGGAGATAACGACCCGCATGCCGTGCAGGAGGTGTTGCGTGAAACAAAGCAGTACTTCGAGGGCACTCTCAAGACGGGGTGGTACAGCGGGCGACAAGAACTTCCCGCAGATTTCGACCCCGCCCCCTTTGATTACGTAAAGGTTGGGCCTTACCGCGAAGCCCTTGGCGCTTTGCGTGACCGAACCACCAATCAGCGCTTCTTCCATGTGGAAAAGGACGGTTCGTTTACCGACCTCACCCACCGTTTTTGGAGGTAAGGGCAATTCTGTGTAAGACAAATCCCCGTGATTCTTATGTGTGAAAATCTATATCTCACATACGGAAAACAAAGTTACTTATAGTTTCACTTAAGTTACTTATAATTTTAATTCAGTTACTTTCAGTTTCACTTGGTTCTAATATATTGACAATCAAGTGGAATTTATGAAAGAATAGTGCTGTTCGGTGAACACCTCTAAGGTTCCTGAGGAGAAGTTGTTCAAAGTGGGTAAGTCTTATCAGTTGGCATGATTCCCCTGAAAGGGGATAAATCCATTAGCCCAGGGCAACGCCCTGGGAATATGATACGTAGAGGGTTGCGCCCTAAAGGGGCAAAAGCATTTGTCACTAATTGCAGTCAAAGGATGTTGCTCTTTCAGAGCGTGAAATCCCCATACACACCACCCAGGGTGTTGCCCTGGGCTGTTGGATTAACGGTCTTTCAGACCTCGTCCTCACAAAGAGTTTACTGGACAACAATAATTAAAAATTAAAAGGTGGAGATAGTCCTCTCGTTGAGGCTTATCTCCACCTTTTATATATACATATTGTGGTGTTAAGGACTAACATCCCTTTCCGTCTAAACTGCATGCCGCACCTTGAGGAATGTCCGCTTCAGCATCTAACTGAGGGGGATTCGTAAGGCGGTCGAGTGAGAATACGATTGTTCCGTCTTCCTGCACAAAACAGGGAATGCCAATCGTGCCGCGCTCTTTTACGCGGTCAAAAGCAGGATGCGTGTCGCGAAGGCGCAGAAATTCTTTTAAGTTAAGCGGACTTTCGCCGATGTCTATAAGCGTGAAGCGCGCATCGGTCTTCGCCAATTCTTTTATTTGGGTACAGTCGGGACAGCCCGACATAACATAGACTTTCATAGTGAGTGAGGTTGTTAGGTTTTAAGGTTATGAGGTTTTTAGGGAGGAGGTTCTGAGGTTCTGAAGTTCTGAGGGTTTGAAGTTTTGAGGTTATAAGGTTTAAGGGCTTTAGAGTCTTTGGGTTTCTCCTTTCCCATTTCTCCTTTCTCATTTACCCTCGCTTTCCCTTCTTTCCCTTGCCTTGCTTCTTTCCCTTCTTGCTATTCTTCGGCGCAAAGATATTCGGCGCAGGGGTTGAGAAGACGTCAACATCCTCTCCGACAAGTGAGAAGTCGAGAATCTTACGTTCAAGATTTGCACGCTCTACGCGGATGCGCACCTTGTCGCCAAGGGCATAGACACGGTGGGTGCGGCGTCCAACAAGGCAGTAATTACGTTCGTCAAACTCGTAATAATCGCCCGTCAAGTCGCGCAAGGGCACCATACCCTCGCAATTATTTTCGTCCAACTCGACATAGATACCGAATTCCGTCACACCCGAAATCTTACCCTCAAATTCCTGACCGATGCGGGCGCTCATAAATTCCACTTGCTTGTACTTAATTGAGGAGCGTTCGGCAGCAGCAGCCAGTTGTTCCATTTGCGAGCAGTGTTCGCAAAGGTTTTCATACTTCGTCTGGCTCACACTTCTGCCTCCCTCTTCATAGCGTGTCAAGAGGCGGTGAACAAGTGTGTCAGGGTAGCGACGGATGGGCGAAGTGAAGTGCGTGTAATGCTGGAACATAAGGCCGTAATGCCCAATGTTGTGCGTAGAATACTTAGCCTTCATCATGGCTCGGAGTGCCACGAGTTCAACTACGCCTTCTTCCTTCTTACCCTTCACATCGTCGAGCAACTTATTGATGCTCATCGAAACATCTTTCTTCGAGCCCTCCGTGCGTAAGCGATAACCGAATTTCGCAATGAAACTCTGGAGTTTTTCTAACTTTTCGGGGTCAGGAACGTCGTGAATGCGGTAGGGGAGTACCTTAGGCGTCTTGCCCTTCGGCACAAGGGCGATGCTTTCTGCCACCGAGCGGTTGGCAAGCAACATGAATTCCTCCACGAGTTTGTTGGCGTCCTTCGCAATCTTGATATAGGTGCTAATGGGAGTACCCTTCTCGTCAATTTCAAAGCGCACCTCGGGACGGTCAAAGCCTATCGCACCATTCTTAAAGCGCTTGGCACGCAGTTGTTTCGCAAGGCGGTTGAGGACTAAGAGTTCGTGGGCATATTCTCCCACAGGATTTTCGAAAGAACCCGTAATTTCGGGATGTTCTCCAGGAAGATTGTAATCTTGCTCAGAAGCTTCGCCATTTTGTTCAAAGATATGTTGCACTTCTTCGTATGCAAAGCGTCGGTTCGAACGAATAACGGTGTGCGCAAGGCGCCAATTTAAAACTTCACCTTTTTCATTCATGCGGAAGATTGCTGAATAGGTCAGTTTGTCTTCGTCAGGGCGGAGCGAACAAATGAAATTACAGAGTCTTTCAGGAAGCATGGGGATGGTTCGGTCAACGAGATAGACGCTTGTCGCACGCTTTTCCGCCTCGCGGTCAATGATGTCGCCCTCTTTTACATAGTGGGACACGTCGGCAATATGTACGCCCACTTCCCACTGACCTTCGCCGAGCGAACGGATAGATATGGCGTCGTCAAAGTCTTTTGCGTCCTTGGGGTCGATAGTTACGGTCAAAACATCGCGCATGTCTTCGCGGCGAGCTACTTCCTCGGGCGTGATTCCCGGATCTATTTTTTCGGCAGCGCGTTCTACGTTGGCGGGATACTTGTAGGGCAACCCGTATTCGGCAAGGATGGCATGCATTTCGGCATTGTTTTCGCCCTGCTTGCCAAGGATGTCAATGACTTTCCCAATGGGGCTCTTCGAATCCTCAGGCCATTCCACGATTTGCACTAAGGCTTTGTCGCCCGTCTTACCTCCCTTCAACGAAGTCTTGGGGATAAAAATATCAGTGGCGAGTGAGCGACTCTCAGTAATGAGAAAAGCATAATTCTTTTCCACTTGGAGCTGACCGACAAACGTATCTTTTACGCGCTCAACTATCTCTGTCACCTGCGCTTCTCTTGTATGCCCATGTCGGCGAGCAAGCATGGTGACTCTTACTCTATCGCCGTCAAGCGCATGCATGGCATTTCGCTCACAAACTAAGATGTCCTTTCCGCCATCATCGGGAACAAAAATATTGTGTCCATTACGCTTGCGGCGGAACGTTCCAATCATATCATTGCTACGATGAACGCGACGATAAACTCCCTCTGCGGCACGCGCAAGGTAGTCGTCGAAGACTAAGTCGTCAATAACATCCATAACCAGCATCTTGGCGCCATGCGTTTTAGCTTGCAGGTGGCGGAAGATGTGTTTGATGTCCAAATCCTTGGCTGGGTTCATTTCGAAAAGCGTAAGCAATCCTTCATGAATTTCTTTTTTTGACAAGCGCGGGGCTTTTTCCTTGTTCTTATTCTTAGCCATGGTCAGATATGATTTAAGGCCTCCCCCTTAGATGGTTCATAGGGGTGCGGACATGAATATTTAGGGTTTATAGTAGCAAAAGTAAAGATATTTTTTTCAAGTTGAGGCGGGTTTACTCTTTTTATGACAAAATAAACCACATTTTCTTCTTAATTTTGCCTCGTATGCCTCAGGTCAAGTATATAATTGCCGTCATTCTCTTATGTTGTGGTTTTCTTAAAACTTCAGCACAGGTCACTGTGCGTGTAGATACGGTGGAGTATAACGGCAGTTTGATTCCGCATGTCACCTTTCCCACGCTCCATAAGTTTAAGCCCAAAACCTTTAAGAACGATAAGGAGAAGAAGAAGTATGACCGCCTTGTCTATAACATTAAGCGCGTCTATCCCTTGGCGAGGTTGGTGCGCCAAACGATACTTGAAACTTACGAGGTGTTGCAGTATTTCCCCGAATCCGAACGTGAGGCCCACTTAAAACGAGTGGAGAAGGGGATTATCGAACAATATGGCAAGCAAGTCAAAAAACTCAGTCGCACACAGGGACGCTTGCTTGTCAAACTCGTAGATCGTGAGTGTAACAATACGGGGTATGCTATTACAAAGGCATTCTTGGGGCATACACGGGCAAATGTATACCAGGGAATCGCACTTATTTTTGGCAATAGTCTGAACAAGAAGTACGACCCCGAGGGTGAGGATAAGGAGATAGAACGTATCGTGTTGCTCATTGAGAGTGGGCAGTTGTAGGAAGTGACCAATTCCTGCGAAGGTGCGTCTTTCCCACTCCTTTCTATCACATTGAAAAACATAGATTTGAGTTCCTCAAAACAAACCCTCAAATTGTGCGCCCTAAGTCTTAAATAAGGCGTCTAAAGTCTCTCTTTGTTTCTCCTAAGTCTAATTTTAAAACAGCGCAGCGCCTTTTGCTCCCCAAATAATGCTACAAAAACTCATTCAAACGCTCACCCCTCTGCACGGACCTGCTGAGGCGCGCGCCATAGTCTATGCCTTGATGGAGGATGTCTTTGAGATGAGCAAGACAGACGTGCTTTTGGGTCGGTTTGACCAACTTTCGGAGGCTGAAAAAGTGCAGTTTTCGGAATATGCAAAGCGCCTGACCGACGGTGAACCATTGCAATATGTCGTAGGCACTGCCCCTTTTGGTAATCTCCGTTTTGAAGTTACGCCCGCCACACTCATTCCGCGCCCTGAGACGCTTGAACTCGTGGATTGGGTGGTTGCGGAACAGCAAGACCGACCTTCGCTCCGCCTTTTGGATATTGGTACGGGCAGTGGCTGTATTGCCATTTCGCTGGCCTCACTCCTTCCGCAGGCAAAGGTTTCTGCCTGGGACATTTCGGCAGATGCGCTCGCCGTAGCCCGTCGTAATGCCGAGCGCAACGGAGTTGAGGTGGCCTTTCAGCAAGTTGATGCGCTCCATGTAAAAGAAACGGAGACTTTTGACTGTATCGTGAGCAATCCGCCCTATATTTGCGATTCGGAAAAGGCGGAAATGACTGATTCCGTCTTGCTTCACGAACCCCATACGGCACTCTTCGTGCCCAATGACGACCCCCTGCGCTTCTATCGCGCTATTGCCGAACTCGGAGTGCGTAACCTTTCCCCCGGAGGCACACTCTATTTCGAGATAAACCGTGCCTATGGCGCCGAAACCTGTAAGTTGCTCCGCGACTTGGGATATACGAACGTGGAACTCCGAAAGGATTTCTTCGGAAACGACAGAATGGTAAAAGCAGGAAAGGAGAAATGAGAAAGTAGAAAGGACCATCCGGAGGGAACTATCCATCTTGTTTACTCGTAACTTGACTACTTGTCAATTAAATTTCAAACTTATGCAAAAATACATGCTTCGCTGCATCCAATTAGCCCGTCAGGGTGAACAAACTGCGCCTCCCAACCCCATGGTAGGCGCTGTAATTGTGCATAATAACCGCATAATTGGCGAAGGTTATCATGTGCGTTGTGGCGAAGCACATGCGGAGGTGAATGCCGTACGCTCTGTGCGCCCCGAAGACCGCCCACTTTTAAGGGAAAGTACCATATTCGTAAGTCTTGAACCTTGTGCGCATTATGGGAAAACCCCTCCGTGTGCAGAGTTAATTATCCGCGAGGGCATTCCTCGTGTAGTCGTGGGTTGTGTTGACCCTTTTGCAAAGGTTAAAGGCAAGGGCATCCAAATGCTTCGCGAAGCGGGATGTGAAGTAATTGTGGGGGTGTGTGAAAAGGAATGTCAGGAACTTAACAAGCACTTTTTTACGTTTCATACGCACAAGCGCCCCTTCATCACCCTAAAATGGGCGCGCACGGCGGATGGATTTATTGATGCGTGCCGAAAAGAACTCTTGCAGACTCAAATGTGCGATGCAGCACGTGACATACTTCCCTCTTCGTCCGTCACAACGCCTTCTCAATCTTCTGTTCTTCTGTCTAAACCTCCCTTGCTGATTTCTACCCCCGAAACGCAAGTGCGCGCTCACCGCTTGCGCACCACGCATCAAGCCATTCTCGTGGGGCATCGTACCTTGCTTCTCGACAAACCTTCCTTAACGCCCCGTGCTTGGGACGGACCCGCTCCGCTTCGCCTGGTGCTGGGCGACGTTCCTGAATCCGAACTCCCCGAAGGTTTTGAAGCATTTGCAGACATTGACTCCCTCCTCACCGCGCTTCATCAGCGCAACATTCAAGCGCTCCTTGTTGAGGGCGGAAGGCAGGTGTTGCAAAGTTTTATAGACCGCGGACTTTGGGATGAAGCGTGGGAAGAAATCGGAACAGATTTGCTCCACGAAGAAGGAGTTCCTGCGCCCACCATTCCTCAAGCAACGGTGACTACTGAAGACTTCGGCGGACACACCTTTGTCCATTATATCCATAAATGAAATAACCTTTTCCCTTGAGCTTTTATTTTCGCCCCCTCCGCTGGCTGCGTCGCTTCCGTAAGCGTTGCGGTTATAACATACATTCTCCCTTTGCTTTCAACTTCGTAACCGGTGTGATTTACGAGGCAGGGATGTATTATGCTTACTCAGCGTTGGAGAGTCAAGGCGTAAATATTCCGAAGCGAGCAAGGTTGAAGGACGACCGTCTCGTATTCCGGGTGGTGAATTTCGCTGAACCGAAGCGAATTGTGGCTTATGGTCCTGACTCAGAGGCTTTCCGACATACGTGTGACTATATCCGTGCGGCGCGCAACTGTCCTTTGTGTGTGAATCCAAGGATAGATGAGTTGAAAGCGACTCCGCCCGACTTCCTTTACACGGATTGCGAGGATTGGAAGGCGCATGTTGACCACTTCTTGCCTCACATTCACGACCGTTCCGCACTGCTCATCAAGGGAATCTATCGCTCGAAGGCTTCACTCCAAGCCTGGAAGCAGTTGGTAGCACAACCCGAGGTGCGCGTCAGTTTTGACCTCTACGACTTCGGCATCTGTTTCTTCGAAAAGCGACTCAACAAGGAGCATTTCGTAATCAACTATTATTAAGTCTTAAATTCGACGCATTAAGTAGCAAAGAATTCGCCTTATTTGAGACTTAAGAACGCATCTATTAGATATATTTTCATAAAGGTGAAAACCTCGCGTTGGGATTCTTTAGACATAAGAACATAAGGGCATAATTTTTTTGTTCTTTTGTTCTTCTGTCAAAAAAATAAATGAATGTCAAGCATGTGTGCTTCTGTGAAGTCAGCGTAAGTCGCGTGCGGAAAAGAAACTATGGCAGAAAATAAAGAATTGGTGTCTGATAAATTCAAGCTTATCAGACACCAATTCTTTTTGCCGTATGTTGTAAATCTACGATTGTGATTACGCTTCCACAATCTCAAACGTCATGCTCACGTCTTGCTTTGGGCGGTCGCCTCGGAGCGTTTCGCAAGCCTGAATGCGTTCAACGACGTCGAGTCCCTCAGTAACTTCGCCAAATACGGTATATTGTCCGTCGAGGAAGGGAGTACCGCCGAGGGTGGTGTACGTCTCGCGCTGCTCAAGGGTAAATTCAGGAGCGCCTAATTCCTTACAACGCTGCTTGCTAAGGGCAATGAGTTCTTCTTGAAGCGCAAGGAGTCCGTCGCGGTCGCGATTGCGGCGGAGGTTCATGATAGTTTCGCGGTGCTCAGCGGTAATGGCGTTAAAAACATCCTGTTGCTGTTGCATCGCCATCTGTTTTTCGAGTTGCTTCAACTCTTGTTCTTTATACACTTTGCCCCACACGATGTAGAATTGACTACCGCTGCTCTCGCGTTTGGGATTCATGTCGTCGCCCAAGCGAGCTGCGCTCAAGGCTCCGCGTTTGTGGAAGAGTTCGGGGACTTTTATTTCGGCGGGGATGGTATATCCAGGACCGCCAGTGCCCAACATTTTTCCGGCAGGCGCACCAATGCTGTCGGGGTCGCCACCTTGAATCATGAAATCCTTAATGACGCGATGAAAAAGCGTATTGTTGAGCGTGCCTTCCTTAACGAGTTTGATGAAATTATCGCGGTGGAGCGGTGTTTCGTCGTAAAGGCGCACGGTGATAGTACCTTCGGTAGTGATAATTCGGATGTGTGTGGACATAAGATAGATGAGGTTTTGAGGTTATGAAGTTTTGAGGTTATGAGGTGGGCATTCGGAGTTTGAAGACAGAAGAACAGAAGAACAAAATAGCATGTATTTTTGAACCATTGTACTGATGTCAATAAGAATCTTGAACTACAGCAGCATGCAAGAACTAAAGGCCCGCCGGGTTCTTAAAACCTAAAAGCGAAGCGCCCTTATAACCTTAAAACCTCCCCGCAAAATTACGCATTTCCCTAAGAATCACGCACGATAGTGGTAAAAATTCTTAAAATAGCGCCTACTTCAAAATAAAGTTGTACTTTTGCCCCCGACTTTATCGAACACATATAATAATATATAACACAAATGGAAAAATTAAGCTATGCTTTGGGTATGATTATCGGTCATAATCTCAAAGGTATGAACATTGAAGGACTTAACACTCAGGAATTTTCTGCAGGAGTAGCCGCTGTGCTCGCAGGCGAAAAGACTACGCTCACCGACATTGAGGCGCAGACGCTCGTACAAAAGTATATGCAGGAAAAGGAAGCAGAAGCCAGCAAAGCAGCTCGCGCAGAAGGTGAAGCATTCTTGGAAGAAAATGCAAAGAAAGACGAAGTGGTAGTGCTCCCCAGCGGTTTGCAGTACACAGTTCTCACTGAAGGTACAGGCAAAAAGCCTTCGGCAACAGACCAAGTGAAGTGCCACTACGAAGGTCGCTTAATTTCAGGCGAAGTATTCGATAGCAGCTACCGCCGTGGCGAACCCGCCGTATTCCCTCTCAATGGCGTTATCGCAGGTTGGACAGAAGGCGTACAGCTTATGGGTGAAGGCGCAAAGTTCCGCTTCTTCATTCCCTACCACCTCGCTTACGGCGAACGCGGTGCGGGTCAGAGCATTCCTCCTTACGCAGCGCTCATCTTTGATGTAGAATTGATCGAAGTGCTTTAATTGTTGAGGTTATAAGGTTTTAAGGTCGCTCCGCTCTAAGGTTATTAGGGACCATTCCCCCTTTCCCCTTTTTAAAACCTTAAGTTTCAACCGTCCAATATTTAATCTCTAGAAATTTAAAATCTTAAAAGAATGAAAAAGATATTTTTTGTTGCTGCTGTTGCAGTAAGCGCAATTTTTACATCTTGTGATAGCAAGAAAGTTGATTTGGCAATTAACACAGAAATGGATACAATTGCTTACGAATTAGGTATGTTGTCTTCTCCTGGTCATAGACTTCCTGAAGCGCTTCAAAGTATGGGTAGTGATTCTGCGTTTGTTGCAGAATACCTTAAGGGAGTTGAAGCAGGCGTAGCTATTTCTGATGCTAAGACTCTTGCTTATGAACTCGGTAAACAGCAAGGTTTGATTCTTAGAAACCAATGTTCTCAAGTTTCTCAGGGTATCTTTGGCGATAGCATTACTGATAGCGTGAACATTCATATTGCTCTTGCTGCGTTAAAGGATGTTATTGAAGATTCTGTGAAACTTCAATACAATTCAATGCCTGTTTCTCAACAGCAAGCATACTATGAACTTCAAGGCCGTGTAGCTAAGGCAGCAGAAGAACGCGAAGCTGTGAAGCACCTTTCTAATAAGAAGGCAGGCGAAGAATATCTCGCTGCTAAGGCTAAGGAAGAAGGCGTAGTTGCTTTGTCAAAAGGTGTGCTCTATAAGGTTATCAAGGAAGGCAAGAAGAATGGCAAGAAGCCCGCTGTCTCTGACAAAATCAAGGTTGCTTATAAGGGTATGACTATTGACGGTCAGGTTTTTGATAGTAACGAAGGCGTTGAATTCTCCCTCGCAGGAGGTATGATTGAAGGTTGGAAAATCGCGTTGCCTGAAATGACTGAAGGTAGCAAGTGGGAGATTTACATTCCTCAAGAACTTGCTTACGGCAAGCGCGGAAGTATGCCCAATATCAAGCCTTACTCAGCACTCATTTTTGAAGTGGAACTCCTCGATGTAGTTGTTCCTGAAGCGAAAAAGAAGTAATTCTCCCCATGAATGACAAGCAGATAAGCAGGAAAGATTGTCATCCGCTTATCTGCTTGCTTCAGTTTTTAAGGAGAGCGGGCTTCACGCTTCAAATTTAAATTTACTCACCACACAAATTGGTATATGAAGAAAAAAGTATTATTCGTTGTCCTTACCGTAGCTCTCAATGTAAGCGTATGGTTCTTACTCGAGACTCTCTCGAAAGGTGAAAGAAATAAAGTTGCTGGGACTGCAGATAAAACAGAAGTACAAATTCAAGAAGTTCCTTCGAAAAAAGATAAAAAGCGTTTCGCATTGAAAAGTAAACTAGACACTATTGCTTATCAATTGGGTATGGTTTCTTCGCCCGCAAATCAACTCTCGGGGTATCTAGCAAGATTGGGTAGCGATTCTGCTTATGCTGAAGAGTATCTTGATGGTGTCTATGAAGGTTTAACTATTCCTGAAAGATCTAAAGATATTGCTTATGAATTGGGTGTGCAACATGGTTTTTCTACAAAGCAACAAGTGCTTACAAGTGTTTCAAAACAACTTTTTGGCGAAGAATCTAAAAACAAATTTAATACTGCAACCTTTTTTGCTGGTTTCACTGATATGATTAATAATGAGGTTCAGCTCTTCATAAATGGCGAACCCATGACGCAGGAACAGGCGCAGTCTGAACTTCAAGGCAAAATTCAGGAGATGATCTCCAAACGCGAAGCAGTAGAATATGCCCCCACCAAAAAAGCAGGCGAAGATTTTCTTGCAGCAAAGGCTCAAGAAGAAGGTGTAAAGGTTTTGTCAAATGGTATTCTCTATAAGGTTATTCGAGGAGGCAAGGTTGGTGGCAAGAAACCTTCTCTCAACGACAAGATTCGGGTTGCCTACAAAGGAATGACTATTGACGGCATAGAATTTGACAGCAACGAAGGAATAGAATTCACTCTATCTGCAATGATTGAGGGTTGGAAAATTGCACTACCCAATATGACAGAAGGTAGCAAGTGGATTATTTACATTCCTCAGGAACTCGCTTACGGAAGTCGCGGTGCAATGCCTGACATAGAACCTTACTCAGCGCTCGTGTTCGAAGTTGAACTCTTCGCTGTAACTTCACCCAAAGTCAAGAAGTAAACTTTTTTCCAGATTAACGGCAAGCAGATAAACAGGAAGCATTGCCCTCCGCTTATCTGCTTGTTTTCGTTTCTATAAGGAATATAGTCACGTTTCTTCCTCACCAAATATCCACTAAAACTTAATTTGTTATGAAGAAATTATTCTTTGCGCTGCTTACCTTTGTCATAAGTGTTGGTGCGTGGGGACAGACTTTAACGGGTAACCCCAAAAAGTTGATTGTTAAAACCGAAGTTGACACCCTCATATATGAAATCGGGATGGCATCTTCACCCTCCGACGGACTCTTAGAATTTCTCCAAAAAAATGGTTGCTATGATTCCACCGCAATCAACGATTATATCAAAGGGTTTGTAGAGACTGTGAAAAAACCGTCTACGAATAAAGCCTATGATTTAGGTAAGCATCATGCTATGCAAATCATGAATCAACTTATTCCAGAAATATCGAAACAAATTTATGGTGAAGGTGCCACGGAGAATATAAATATTGACCTTTTCCTTGCTGGATTTTTGGATATGATTGAGGGAAAATCACGACTTATTGTTAATGGTGAGCCTATAACTCAGTCACTTGCATATTACGAACTAGAACACCGCATTAAGGCTATCGTGGAAAAACGTGAAGCAGAAGAGTATCTCCCTAACCGACTTGCTGGCGAAGCATTCTTAGCGAAAATGGCAAAAGAACCTGGAGTAATGGCGCTTGAACAAGGTGTACTTTACAAGGTTATTAAGACAGGTGCGAATGATAGTAAGCATCCCACTCTCGACAATACGGTTAGAATTGCTTATAAGGGTAGCACCATTGAAGGAGAGGTTTTTGATGAGAGCGAAGTCTCAGAATTTCCCCTCAGTCAGTTGATTGAAGGTTGGAAAATTGCACTTCCTAAAATGACTATTGGAAGTAAATGGGTCATTTATTTACCTTATGAAGTGGCTTACGGAAAGCGTGGTTCGTTGCCCTCAATTAAACCTTACTCTGTGCTTATTTTTGAAATTGAACTTTTGGATATTCTCCCCTAAAATTTAAACAAATGAAAAAATTGCTCCTTCTTCTCCTTGCCCTTGGCGTATTTGCGGGCATGGATGCTCAAAAGACAAAGAAAAAGAACCCGCCCAAGAAGGCGAAGACTTATGTAAACACGCTTACTCCTGTCCCTGCTGACAGTGCTAGTTATGCCATCGGTGTGCTTCAAGCAGCGTCGCTCAAGCAGTATCTGATGCAGACGGAAGGGGTTGACTCTGCTCACATAGAGGTAGCCCTTTCGGCGCTTACGTCTAACCTTCGTGCAGAAGAGGTTGACCGCCTTATTGCTTTTGCTTCAGGATTGAAGATTGCAAGAATGAATGCGGAAATGGCGCCTCGCTTCAATCAGCAACTTACGGGCAAAGCGGACACTACTTACCTCAACGTGGCACTGATGAACCAAGCGCTCATCGATGTGAATACAGGAAAGGCAACTATGCTTACCCCCGAACAGGCCATGTCGCTCATGGAGCGCCAGGAGAAATTCGTGGCTGAAGGTATGCGCCTTGAAAACCAAAAATGGTTGGATGAAAATGCGCAAAAGGAAGGCGTAGTGACAACTGAAAGCGGATTGCAATACAAGGTGTTAGTGCAAGGCACTGGCGAAAAGGCAACAAAGGAATCTATGGTAGAAGTGCACTACGAAGGTTCGCTCATCGACGGCACCGTGTTTGACAGCAGTTACAAGCGTAACCAAACAGCGTCGTTCAAGCCTACTCAAGTAATCAAGGGTTGGACAGAAGCGCTCCAGATGATGCCTGCGGGTTCTACGTGGGAACTTTACATCCCCTACAACCTTGCTTATGGCGAACGTGGCAACCAAAACATTCCTCCCTATTCCACACTCATCTTCAAGGTGCAAGTAATTGCGGTGAAGTAAAAGGGCAACACGCACTTGAAAGTCCGTTCAAGGGCGCATGAATACACCTTGGAGGCATTCCGAAGTCGGGATGCCTCCAATTTTTTTGTTTGACAAAATGCTTTTGGGGATAATATAGGAATTGTCTTAGTGACTGAAACAGTCCCCCTTGTTATCCCCGTAAAACGAAACCAGAAATAGGCGTTTTTAAGTAAGACTTACGACGCACAAAGTTACTAATTGTGCGTGCAATTAGTAATTTTGTTTTTCGCCAGTTAGATGCAGTTGCGTTTCAAATACAAAAATGAGAATTTAAGCGCCATAAAATGCCCAAAATCAGGCGTAAGAACACTTGTGTCTTCCTATTTTATGCCACTTTGCCTAATTTTCGTAACACCAAGTCACTCGCATTAAGAAAAAACTTGTATATTTGCACGTTGAAAATTACCCCTTTAGGAAAAACTCCCAATTTTTGGACCTCTAAAAGGTCAATTTTCACCCTTTAAACGCATATAATAATATTAAATAAACAATAATTCAAAAACAATGCAAAACAAAGGATTTGTAAAAACAATCGCTGTGTTGCTGTTCTTGACTTGCTGCTTCTACTTCTCGTTCTCATTCGTAACGGGTCACTATCAGAAGAAGGCAGAAGAAATTGCTGCAGCACAGGGCGTTGACGCCGGAAAGGCTTATCTCGATTCGATGCGCAACGAAAAGGTTTACCTCAACTGGAAAACCCTTAAGGAGTGTGAAGAACTCGAAATCGGTCTTGGTCTTGACCTCAAGGGCGGTATGAACGTAATTCTCGAAGTAAGCATTCCCGATGTGGTGAAGGCACTTGCTGGAGAAAGCAACGCAAATGACGTAGACCTCCTCGCAGCTATTGACAAGGCGAAAGAAGGTGCTAAGAAGGGTGAAGATGATTTCGTAACGCTCTTCGTTAAGGCTTACCAAGAAATCAAGGGTGAAGACAAACTTGCTGGTCTCTTTGCTGAAAAGCTCAAGGAAAAAGGCATTGCCTACGATTCAAAAGATGCAGACGTTAAAAAGGCTATTGAAGAAGAAGTTAACGCTGCTGTAGATAACACAAGTAAAGTAGTACGCTCACGTATTGACCGCTTCGGTGTGGCGCAGCCTAACATT
Organism: uncultured Prevotella sp.; assembly: GCA_937877685.1. Taxonomy (GTDB): domain Bacteria; phylum Bacteroidota; class Bacteroidia; order Bacteroidales; family Bacteroidaceae; genus Alloprevotella. The sequence continues at coordinate 2,708 of CALFGU010000215.1, read as the reverse complement.
CAAATCCTTAAGGGTAAGGGTCAGGTTGGTCAGATTATGGTAGAAATGCCTGGTATTAAGGAACCCGAACGCGTACGTAACCTCCTTCAGGGTAGTGCTAACCTTGAATTCTGGGAAACTTACACAGTTACAGAACTTCAAGCAGCAATTCAGGCTGTAGCACAAGTTGAATATCCTGTTGATACAACAACTACAACGCTCTTCCAACACCTCATGCCCACTCCTTATGGAGATGCATGCGTTTTGGGTTATGCAAAGGGTTCTGACCGTGAAATGGTCGATGCAATCCTTGCTTCTGAAAAGGCACAGGCAGTGCTTCCCAAGGATCTCCAATTCGGTTGGTCTGTTAAGCCTGAAAACCAAAACCTTTACGCGCTCTATCTTCTCAAGAAGACCAATGGCGCGCCCGCACTTGCCGGAGACGTAATCGCAGATGCTAAAGACGACTTCGATCCTACTTTCCACCGCCCCATTGTTTCTATGACAATGACAACTCAAGGCGGTCGCGAATGGGCAAATATTACTCGCAAGAACCTCAAGCGCCCTGTTGCTATCGTTCTTGACGGATATGTTTATTCTGCTCCCACGATTCAGTCAGAAATCACTGGCGGTATCTCACAAATCTCTGGTAATTTCACAACTGACGATACCAGAGACTTGGCAAACGTACTCAAGAGCGGTAAAATGCCTGCTCCTGCGAAGATTGTACAAGAAGAAACAGTTGGTCCGTCACTCGGTGAAGCGTCAATCAATGCTGGTTTCACAGCATGTGCAGTAGCATTCGTAGTATTGATGCTCTTCATGTGCGCATACTATGGCTTTATCCCCGGTATGGTTGCCAATGTAGCGCTCATTCTTAACTTCTTCTTCACATTCGGTGTGCTTATCTCGTTCCAAGCTGCGCTTACGATGAGCGGTATTGCCGGTCTCGTGCTCTCACTTGGTATGGCCGTTGACGCTAACGTACTTATTTACGAACGCACTAAGGAAGAACTCCGTGCAGGTAAGAAGATTAAGGAAGCGCTTGCCCAAGGTTATAGCAATGCATTCTCTGCAATTTTCGACTCTAACCTTACCTCAATCATCACTGCGGTTATCCTTTACAACTTTGGTACAGGTGCTATCCGCGGTTTCGCACTCACGCTCGGTATTGGTATTTGCGCTAGCTTCTTTACAGCAGTTTGGCTCACTCGCATGACTTACGAACACTTCCATGCTCGTGACAAGTGGTTGAACCTCACTTTCGCTACGAAGCTTTCAAAGAACTTCCTCGCAAATATCCATGTGAAGTTCATCGAAAAGTCAAAGATTTCATTCGTAATCTTTGGTGTAGCAATCGCAGTGTGCTTGGCATCACTCGGTTTGCGTGGTCTTTCTAAGGGTATCGACTTTACGGGTGGTTATAACTTTGTTATCGAACTCGAACAGAAGGATATTACTCCCGAACAGGTAAGCACAGCTGTTGCTTCGAAGATTAAGGCAGCAGATCCCAATGCTACTGTAAGCGCTATCTCAATCGTAACTACAGATAATAAGGCAGTGCGTGTAACTACGAACTATCTTATCAACTCTGACGCAGAAGATGCTGACGCGCAGGTAGAAAAGACTATCTATGACGCACTTCACGAAGCTGAACTCGTTCAGGCTGACTACGACACGTTTAAGGATCGCGAAAATCGCGCAGGTGGTTCAATCATCTCAGCACAGAAGGTTGGTCCTTCGGTTGCTGCTGAAATGGCAGAGTCAGCTGTTACAAGCGTAATCTTAGCGCTTTGCGCCATCTTCTTCTATATTCTTATCCGTTTCCGTAACGTAGCTTTCTCTATCGGTTCTGTGGCTGCGCTCACCGTAGATACACTCCTCATTATCGGTATGTATTCTCTCTGTTGGGGTTGGGTTCCCTTCTCTCTCGAAGTTGACCAAACTTTCATCGGTGCTATTCTTACGGCTATCGGTTACTCAATCAACGACAAGGTGGTTGTGTTCGACCGTGTTCGCGAATACCTCGGACTCTATCCCAAGCGCGAAACAGCACGCCTCTTCAACGATTCATTGAGCAGCACTCTCACGCGTACAATTGTAACTTCTGCAACTACGCTTATCGTGCTCCTCTGCATCTTCTTCCTTGGCGGTGATAGCGTACGTTCATTCGCATTCGCAATGATTCTCGGTGTTGTATTCGGTACTCTCTCTTCTATCTTCTTTGCTGCTCCTGTGGCATTCCTTACATTTGGTAAGAAGAAGATTGTTGCTGCTGAAGCCGAAAAGTAATCTCTGTATTATCCCTACATGAAATAAGAGGATAGCCCTGTGGCTATCCTCTATTTTTTTTGTCCCTATTCGGAATGTCCTAAATAGGGTGAGTGATTTTTATATCAAGGATTTTCCACTTGATTTGTAGGAACGTACGGTTCGTACGTCCTTATTCAACCAAGTGAGTGGCGTTAATATCCTATGTTTTAAGGAAGCACGAACCGTAGGCTCCTATCAGTCAAGAGTTATTTTGTCTTCCTCACAAAAAATAGGCATTTGTGAAATAGAAGTTATCAGTAAGTTTATAGGAGAGCGCTAATAATTTTAGGCAATGATATAGGAGTAGCCCCTTAGTTGCATTTCATACCCCCTTCTCGCCTTAAGAGAAACAGAGAAATTTCTACAGCATATTGAGATAAAGTAATCATCCCCCCCTCCCCTCCTGCGGAGGTACT
>CALFGU010000214.1 GCA_937877685.1 uncultured Prevotella sp. | reverse complement strand
TTCTCTGAGTATCCCTCAGCATTACCGTAGTATCCCTTAAGATAGGGGGAGTACCTCCGTAGGAGGGGAGGGGGTATGATAATTTTTCTTATATTGGGTCAACTGCTATACCATTACCACCAAATTTTTGGCGACTTTCAATTCGTGAGATTCGAATGCGATAAGCACAGAAATATGCACCGCTCGGTTCGTGAAATTCGGGAGATTCGTGTTCTAAATTATTGCTATCAAGTGACACAACGCTCACGAATAAACGGTTGAAAAATTATTTTTTCTGTGAGAACCTAAAAAAGCAGTTGGAAGAAATTTTCCAACTGCTTTTTTATCACCTTACCATCACCAATTTAAGAACAGGTCTCACAAACCCTCAAATTGTGCGCCGTAAGTTACTCTTTGTGCGCCGAAAGTTACTAATTGTAACGCGTAAAAGAGGTTTTGTTTTAAGAGCAATGCTACCCCTCTCCTTCAACCGTCATTTTGGAGCAAGGAATTCACTCAAAAAGCGCCGCCCAAGCCAAGAATTTCTTCACACCTTCGGCACCAAACTTCTCCAAACTCTTAGCGGTCTGCTCCACCGTGCGTTCGCGTTCGGGATGACTCTTTGAATAGAACTTATCTGCGTAACACACCACCTGCTCTTCCCAAGTTTCGGGCAGCAGGTCCGTCTCAGGCAATGGCAACCCTTGCTGACGGATGTTTTCAGCCGTAAGTCCCGTTCCCGTGTGGCGCTCACAAATGCGGGCAAGGTCCTCTCGCCCCTCTTTGCGCATCAGCGCAGCACCTTGAACTCCATGCGTCAAATATGGAAGCGTTCCGTGGCAATGAATGCCTGGCGCATCCGTCAGGAAGATACCGATGTCGTGAATTAAAGCAGCCTCGCGCAGAAATTCGCGGTTCAGTCCGAGTTCAGGGTGGCGGTCGCAAATCAGCAAAGCGCGTTGCGCCACCTGTTCACTGTGATGCAAGAGCAAGCGACGCAAAGGCGTATCGTCAGGATAGTATTTTAAAATTAAGGGATGCATAAGCGAGAATAATAATTATAAAAACGATTGCACGTGAGACTGGCTGTGAGACAAAAGTACAAATTTCCATTTATATAGGGAGAGACAGAAGAACAAAAGAAACAAAAGGAATTTACAATTAACCAGTAGGGACGCACGGCGCGTGCGTCCTCAATCACGCTGTGTTTCGACATAAGAACAAAAGTACATATATCTGTCGAACATAACCGCCTTGGCAATAAATTTGCAGTTGACTCATGTACTACTTCATGACGCTGAAGGCGTCACCGCTCAGTAACCGCGGGGTTTGAGCGAAGCGAATACCCCCGGAAGTGGGACTGGGAGATGGCGCACCCTGAATGGGTGCCCGAACTATGGAAAACTGTTTTTTGGGGCACCCTTTCAGGGTGCATCATGCGACTATCGTTTCCGGGGGTGCGCCTCCGGCGTACCCCGCGGTTACTGAGCGGTGACGCCTTCAGCGTCTTCCTTTTGACGAGGAGGAGACATAAGAACAAAAGTACACAATTCCGTTGGGCATAAAAACTTATGTTTCTTCTGTTCTTCTGTCAAAACTCCCACTGAATGCGGACGCACGCGCCGTGCGTCCCTACCTGTCAGTCGTTAACACCTTATGCTTCTTCTGTTCTTTTGTCTAAAACAATTAGACACGCTTTCATGCTTTTGCCCTTCTGTCAAAAACACAACTTGACGCTACAATATCTGGCAAAACTAACGTAATAAACAAGGGCAAATGGTATAAATCGACAGGTAGAAGGGGTTTATCTACATGTAAAAGAGGACAAGTCTTTGTCAATTAAGTTTTTTTGCGTAACTTTGTCGCTTGAAATGTGGGTATTTCAAATCCGCTTAAAAAATTGACTATGGGAAAAAGAATTCGTAAAATTAAAAACATCCGTTTGCACCACGAAGGTAACGAGACTTTGCTCGTTATGGGCGCCTCTTTGGCAGTATTCAATGCTGCGCTTTACTGGCTCTGTCGCGACTGTTGCATTTGGTTGTTTTATTCCGTAGCTGCGGTAAGCCTTCTGCTCTACTCTATCATCGTCAACTTCTTCCGCTGCCCCTTGCGACACTATGAAGGCGACACGGAACGCACAGTCGTTGCTTCGGCTGACGGTAAGATTGTCGTGATTGAAGAAGTGGATGAAAACGAATACTTCCACGACCGCCGTTTGATGATTTCCATCTTCATGAGCGTTACAAACGTTCACGCCAATTGGTTCCCCGTGGAAGGTGTTGTGAAGATGGTGCGCCATCATAACGGTAATTTCTACAAAGCTTGGCTTCCCAAGGCAAGCACTGAAAACGAACGCTCAACGGTGGTGATTGAAACGCCCGAGGGTGATGAAGTCTTAGTACGCCAAATCGCTGGCGCCGTGGCGCGTCGCATTGTTACTTACGCAAAAGAAGGTGAAGATTGCGTGATTGACGAACACATGGGATTCATTAAGTTTGGTTCACGCGTGGATGTTTATTTGCCACTTGGCACAGAAGTCCTTTGCGAAATCGGACAACGCACAACGGGTAATCAAACTGTAATTGCGAAACTCCCTGAGCTTTAAAATAACATAATATAAGAAGGGTGTGTCAAAATTATTTGAACACACCTTTTTTATTAAGGTTATAAGGTCATTCTGCCTTAAGGACTTAAGGAACATTCAGGATTTTTCTATAGTCACTATCGTTACTATAGTTCCTATAAATTTCTCCCCTCATCACCTTATAACCTCAAAACCTCAAAAATTATGAAGAAACACATCCCCAACACGATTACATGTTGCAACCTTATTTGCGGTTGCATCGCAACGGGTTTTGCCCTCAAGGGTGACTTTAATTGGGCCATGGCCTTCATTGTTATGGGCGCTGTATTTGATTTCTTCGATGGTTTTGTGGCACGCCTGCTCCACGTTTCCTCAGCCATCGGTAAGGAACTCGACTCTTTGGCCGACTGCATTACGTTTGGCTTTGCCCCTGCGGCAATTGTGAGCGGTCTTTTGCGCCTTGCGCCCCTCCCCATTGAGAATGAAACGGTTGCTCTCGTAGTGCCCTACCTCGCATTTATCATTGCAGCATTCTCGGCTTTGCGTTTGGCAAAGTTCAATCTCGATGAGCGTCAATCCACTACGTTCTACGGACTCCCCACTCCTGCCAACGCCCTCTTTTGGAGCGCTCTCGCCGTGGGCACACACGAATGGATTGCTGCTACGTCTTGGAGCGTTTATGCCCTCCTTCTCGGAATTGTTTGTTCGTCATGGATTCTCGTGGCAGACATTCCCATGTTCGCGCTGAAGTTTAAAACGTATGCCCTTGGGCAAAACAAATTGCGCTACGGTTTTATCCTTGCCAGCGCAGCATTGCTCCTCTTGGCGGGATGGACGGGCTTTGCCTTCGTCATCTTGCTCTACATCGCCACTTCATTAGTTGCAAACGCCTTTGACAGTAAGAAGTAAGGGCGATAAAGCAGAGGCGTTTTCGCTTTTCAACACCCACACAACACAAAAACGATTACACGTATGGAACTCTTAGGATGCCTTTTTCTTCTCCTATTCGTAGTCGTAGTCGTCTTATTGCTCTCACCCGTTATTTTGCTGAACATCTTGCGCAAACTTTTGGGCATTCAGGCAAAGAAGTATTGGAACAACACTTCTAACAAATCCCAAAATCAGCAACAGCAAACTACCTCAAAACAGCAGAAACAAAAGAGCAACAAAAAGAAATTCGACCGCAACGAGGGAGAATATATTGACTTTGAAGAGGTGAAGGACTAAACGTCCTGCTCACCTCTTTTTATAACCTATTCAAGTTGTGCAAGTGCTCAATTTCATAGGTCTTAAGGTTTAAGGGTTGAAGGTTCTGAAGTTTACCTTTCGGGTAATTTACCCTTCGTTTGTACGAACTATCAGGATTGCCCTCAAAACCTTAAAGCGTAGCAACCTAACAACCTCAAAAACTGACGCGACTGAAGCGTGCAAAAGTTGCGTCACCTAAATTTAGTAACAT
>CALFGU010000213.1 GCA_937877685.1 uncultured Prevotella sp. | reverse complement strand
ATCATTAAGAAGACGCTCCTTGACGATTATAAGAATGTGCGTGCGAAGGGTATTATCGCCATCAACTTGCGCGACGATGACCAGGTGGTGAGTGTATGCTTGACCAACGGCGAAAACGAAATTATTGTGGCAAACCGTGCGGGTCGTGCTATCCGCTTCAACGAAAATACGGTGCGTACTATGGGACGTGGCGCTACGGGTGTGAAGGCAATGGCAATTGACCAGGCTGAAGATGAAATCGTAGGTATGGTTTGCGTAGAAGATCCCGAAAAGCAAACGGTTCTCGTTGTGAGCGAACAAGGTTTCGGTAAGCGCAGTAGCGTAGAAGATTACCGCATTACGAACCGTGGTGGTAAGGGTGTGAAGACACTTAACGTTACGGAAAAGGTGGGCGAATTGGTGGCAATCAAGTGTGTGACCGATGAGGACGACTTGATGATTATCAATAAGAGTGGTATCACCATCCGCTTGAAACTCTCAACCGTAAGCGTTCAGGGACGTGTCACTCAGGGTGTACGTCTGATCAACCTCACGAAGCGTAATGACGTAATCAGCAATGTTTGCATTGTTCCCACTGAAGAAGAAGCGGAAGAAGAAGCATTGACTGAAGGTCAAGAAAATGCTACTCCCGAAGTGGATGGTAATGTTGTAGAACAAGAAAACTCTGAAACGACAGAGGCTAACCTCTTCTCCGAAGTAGAAGAAAGCGAAGAATAATTAAGTCAAACCAATCCGTAGGGGTGAGTTCATGCTCCCCCTACATTAATAAAATTATTATTATGAAGAAGATTTTGCTTGCCATCACTATGGTGGTTTCTGCTCTTACAAGTGTTGCGCAAAATAGCGCCATTCATAAGGTAGAGTTCATGGTAGAAAAGGAACGTTACGAAGAAGCACTTCAGATTATTGAAACTGCTTTGGCGAATCCTAAGACAACTAAGTTTGCAGGTTTTTACTACAACAAGGGTGAAGTAAACCGTAAGTACTTCGAACGCGTTTTGGATCAGGCTTCTCAGGGTTATCCTTTCGACACAGTTGCATTCTGCAATTATCTTGATGAAGCGGTAACTAACTTCACAAAGAGTCACCTTGCTGATATGACTCCCGATAAGAAGGGTCGTGTAGAACCTCAGTATAAGGAAAAGAACTATTTGACACTCAAGGCAATGGTGAACTATTACAACTATGCAGGTGTGTTTGCCAACCAAATGGGTGACTATAAGAACTCAATCAAGTGGTTCCGTAAGTATTACGAATTCCCCACACTCCCCGTATTTACTCAGGCAGAAACAGATTCACTTTACGCCATCAATCCTCAGAACTATAGCCAAACAGCTGTAAACATTGTGATGCTCAACTTCCAGTTGAAGGATTGGGACGGTGTGTTGGAAACTGTTGACGCAGCGCTTAAGGACACTTTCTCTACGCGCGACCTTTATCTCATGAAGATGCAGGCACACCTTGAAAAGCAAGACTCTGCGGCTTACATCAATGACCTTAAGGAAGCTATCGCTCGCACAGAGCACGTAGGCTTTGCTCAGAACCTTCTTTACGTTTACATGCAACGTAACCAACCTGAAGAAGCAATGGCATTGGCTAACGAACTCGTAGCGTCAAATCCTTCAAGCCACACAGGTTATTACCTCAAGGGTTGTATCGAATTGAACATGTTGAAGAACTATGCAGGCGCTCGCGAAAGTTTCGGTAAGGCGATTGAACTCAACCCCTCATTCGTAGATGCTAATGTCAACATGGCTTATACCTTCATGAATGAAGTTGTTGCACGTCGTAATAACGGTGACTGGAAACTTGACCGTAATAACAAGAAGGAGTTTGACAAGGAATTTGAAGAAATCAAGAAGTATTACGAACAAGCGCTTCCTTACATGGAACGTGCACACGAATTAGTGCCTGAGCAACCCAAGGTGTGGGCAGCAGCTCTCCAGCAAATCTACACCAACCTTCAGAACAAGGAGAAGGCTGATGAGATGGATGCTATCTTGAGCACAGCATATTAAGCAACCTATGAGTGACGGGTAACGCGAGTTACTCGTCACTCGTTGATAAATTACTTAGACCATGACCCAAAGAATCATCTCCCTTATAGTTGTTTGTATCACCCTTTCAATTCCCAGCATTGCACAGAAAGAGTTGAAGGCCTTAAGAGCTTTTGTGAAGGCTAAGAACACCTCTGAAGCAATGAAGGAAGTTTCTCGACTTGAGAACGATAGCGCCTGTCAGCACTTGCTTAAAGTGTATGAACTGGCGCTCAAAACGCAGATACAAATCAATGATGTGGAGAATGAAAAAGTGTATTTGAAAAAGGCTTGCGACACCGTAAAACTTTTTGAAAGCACGCGCCAAATTTTCTTCTATATCCATAAGATTGACTCTCTTGAGCACCTTCAAAAGGAAGCGGCTGGTAAGGATTATGAATTGGATAAATCAACGGAGAAACTCATTGAGCGTTATTATGGCAACTTCGTAGCAGGTACGCGTTACTTCTATGCACGCCAGAAGTATAAAGAAGCACAGCGCAATCTTGACCTGTTGCTCACCCTTAACGAGGGGCATCTCATAGATGATGATTTGAAAGATGAAAAGTCAAAGGATGTGGCCATGAATGCCTACATGTTCACCTATTGTGCTTTTCAAAATGGAGATTATGCCGCTCTTGAGCGCTACAAATCCTTACTTTTTGCCGACCAACGCTATTATCAAACCACGCTTGAGATGTATGCGCGTGTAGCAAACAACTTGGGACATAGTGAAGCATTCGAAATGTATCTCGAAAAGGGAGCCGCTGACTTCCCGCTCCATGCATACTTCTTTGATGAACTTGCTTCGCTCTATGTTGCAGATGAGCGCTTTGCACAATGTGTTGACCTTGCCGATCATGTGCTTGCGGCAGACTCCATGTCACTTAAGGCCATGTATCTCAAAGCACATGCCTTGTATCATAAGGACGAACAAGCGGCGTGTATTGAAATTTCTAAAAGATTAGTTGACGCCGACGCACAACACACATATCCTGAGGCAAATTTCTATGCAGGTCAGTTCATTATGAACAAGTTAGAAACGATTTACGTTCCCACTCGCATCGGTTCAAAGAACTTTGTGATGGCGAAAAATGAGATGAAGAAGGTGTGTAGTGAAGCACGCCCATACTTGGAACGCTATCGCAAACTCTGCCCTTCGCAACGCGAGAAATGGGCACCGCTTCTTTACAAAGTTTATCTCGAACTCAACATGGGACCCGAATTCGAAGATATTTGCCGATACATGTGATGCTGAATATAATAAACGTGTAAGTCTTTGAAATAAAATAAGATGTGACAGTTATTTAAAGACGAAAAACGAAGTTACTATTAAGAAAAAATGAAAGTAACTTAGTAAAAATTTAGTCTTAAATAAAAATCACAAAGTCAGGTTCCCTTTTTCTTTCATCTCCAAGTAGTCCTTATATGATGCAAAATCCATTCTTTTCTTCCTATACCTTCACTCCCTTTCATCTCATTCGTAATGAGCATATTGCACCCGCGGTTCACAAAGGCATTGATGAACAATTGAAGGAGATAGATGCGATTGTTTTCAATCCAGAACCTCCCACATTTGCGAATACCATCCTTGCACTTGAGAATAGCGGTGCGCTTCTTGACCGTGTCACTACGGTCATGTATAACCTCTTGAGTGCGCACACGAATGATGAACTTGAGGAGATTGCACAGGAACTCTCACCCGTGCTTTCCGAGCATTCGTCAAACATTATGTTAAACGAAGGACTCTATCTTCGCGTGAAGGCGGTGATGGACGGGGGCGTGAGTGATTTGGACGAAGAGGAGCGCATGTTGCTTGAGAAGACTTATGAGAGTTTTGAGCGTGCTGGTGCTAACCTGACGCCTGAGAAGAAGGAGCGCTTTCGTGAGATTAAGAAGGAACTTTCGCAACTCACCCTTCAATTTTCGCAAAACAATTTGAAGGAAACGAATGATTTCATCCTTCACATCACCGATGAAGCGGACCTTGCCGGATTGCCCGACTCTCAGAGAGAGCAAGCAAAGATGGCGGCGCGCGAGCGTGACCTTGAGGGGTGGGTGTTTACGCTTCACGCACCCAGTTACGTGCCCTTCTTGCAATACGCTGAAAATAGCGCGTTGCGCCAAAAGATGTATGAGGCCTATAACACCAAATGTACGCATGAGAATGCGCATAACAATTTTGAAATTGTCACACGCCTCGTAAATTTTCGCCGTGAGTTGGCGCAACTTTTGGGGTATCCCACTTATGCTGACTATGCCTTGAAGCGCCGAATGGCAGAAACGCCACAAACGGTAAATGCCTTATTGGCGCAACTCATTGCCGCATATAAACCCGTGGCACAGAAGGAAGTGGCAGACGTGTTCGCGCTTTCTCCTGACACTCCCCAACCTTGGGATTTTGCATTTTATGCCCACAAACTCCAAAAGCAGCGCTACGATATTGACGCAGAAATGTTGCGTCCGTATTTCGAACTCTCGAAGGTGAAACATGGTGTTTTCGGATTGGCAACGCGACTCTACGGCATCACTTTTGTGGAAAATAAGGACATTCCTGTGTATCACGAAGACGTTAAGGCGTACGACGTATTCGACAAAGATGGCGCTCCTTTGGCAGTGATTTATACGGATTTCCATCCCCGTGCGTCTAAACAGGGAGGTGCTTGGATGACAAGTTATCGTGAGCAATCGGAAGGCGAACGTCCGCACGTGTCCATCGTGATGAATTTTAGCAAACCTACGGATGACAAACCCGCTTTGCTCACACATGGCGAACTCGAAACTTTCCTTCATGAATTTGGTCATGCTCTTCACGGCATTTTTGCCAACACGCGCTTTAAGTCATTGAGTGGCACGAATGTATATTGGGATTTCGTGGAATTACCTTCACAATTTATGGAAAACTATGCGGTGGAGAAAGAATTCCTGCGTACCTTTGCCTTTCATTACGAAACGGGCGAACCCCTTCCTGAAGAACTCATTGCGCGCATCGTAGCGAGTCGCAACTTCAATGCCGCTTATGCTTGCATGCGTCAAGTATCGTTCGGATTGTTAGATATGGCCTATTATACCATGACCGAACCTTTCAATGCTGACATTCGCACATTTGAGCGCAACGCTTGGCAAGAAGCGCAAATACTTCCCGCCTTCGAACCCGCATGTATGACCGTGCAATTTGGGCATATCATGGCAGGTGGATATTCGGCAGGATATTATAGTTACAAATGGGCAGAAGTGCTTGATGCCGATGCATTTGCATTCTTCAAACAAAATGGGATTTTTAATCAAGAAGTAGCCACCTCTTTCCGCAAAAATATCCTCGAACTCGGAGGCACGAAGCATCCTAAGTTGCTCTATCGCAATTTCCGAGGTCAAGATGCTACGATTGCTGCACTTTTGGAGCGTACGGGAATCGTTATAAATGAAGGTGAATCTCAATAATGAACATCACGAAATATGGATAAACACAAGCAAATAGAATTAGACCGTCGATACCTACGCATGGCGAAGATTTGGTCGGAAAATTCTTATTGTAGTCGCCGTCAGGTGGGTGCACTTATTGTTAAGGATAAGATGATTATCTCTGACGGTTTTAACGGCACTCCTTCAGGGTTTGAGAACATCTGTGAGGATGAAAACAGTGTGACCAAACCTTACGTCCTTCATGCCGAAGCCAATGCCATCACCAAGATTGCGCGCTCGGGAAATAACTCTGATGGTGCCACACTTTACGTCACGGATAGTCCCTGCATTGAATGTGCAAAACTCATTATTCAAGCAGGCATCAAGCGCGTTATTTACGGACGTGAATACCGTCTTACGGATGGGGTTGACTTGCTCCGCCGTGCAAATATCGAAGTAATTTATCTCAATGAAGAATAGACTTTTACGTTTCATTCCCTTAATGTTTGCAATAGCAATGGTTGTGGGAATATTGATTGGAACTTTCTACTCCAATTATTTTGCAGGGAATAGTAGAACTCTAATTAATACGTCAAGTAATAAACTTTTTGACCTTTTTTACCTTGTTGATGATCAATACGTAGATTCAGTTGATTTATCAGAATTGGTTGAAAAGTCAATACCCAAAATCCTAAAGGAATTAGACCCGCATTCCACCTATATATCTGCTAAAGATGTAGAAAGTTCAATGCAGGAACTTCAAGGAAGTTTTCAGGGCATTGGTGTGCAATTCACCATTCATGAAGACACCGTTTGCATCCTTAAAATCATTGAATCAGGACCCGCACAAAAAGTTGGTTTACAAGCAGGCGACCGCATTGTGACTATTGATGATGAACCCTTCGTGGGCAAAGTTGTAACAAACGAAGAAACCATGAAGCGCCTGAAAGGGCAAGCGGGCACAGAAGTGAAATTAGGCATCAAACGCAAGGGAGAATCACAACTTTTGGATTTCACCATCAGTCGCGGAAATGTACCCGTAAAGACGGTTAATGCTTCCTATATGGTAAATGATTCAACGGGGTACGTTCGCATCTCAACCTTTGGGGATAACACGTATGCCGAATTCCTTTCTGCTCTTGCCCATTTGCGTATGGATGAATGTACATCGCTTGTTATTGACCTACGTAATAACCTTGGCGGATATATGCATCCAGCAGTGCTTGTTGCCAATGAATTTCTTGAAGACGAGCGTCTTATAGTGTATATTGAGGGACGCAAATCGCCACGCGAGGATTTCTATAGCGATGGTAGAGGTATGTATAAAGAAATGAATCTCATTGTCTTAGTAGATGAAATTTCTGCTTCAGCAAGTGAAATCTTGGCAGGTGCGCTTCAAGATAATGACCGTGCCGTTCTTGTGGGACGCAGAACATTTGGCAAGGGACTCGTTCAAGTGCCCATCGAATTCAATGATGGTTCTATGCTTCGCTTAACCAAATCGCGTTATTACACACCTTCAGGTCGTTACCTTCAAAAACCCTACGTTGCTGGTAATGACACGGCGTATGAGGCAGAACTCATTGATCGCGCATTACACGGTGAATACTATTCGGCAGACAGTATCCGCATTTCAGGTGAAAAGTTCACTACTCGCGGAGGTCGCACGGTCTATGGCGGAGGCGGAATCATACCTGACTATTTCATTCCCCGCGATACGGTAGGCATTACTTCCTATTTCCGCGAACTTTTCAGTACAACATTACCCTATGAATTTGCTTTCAAGTTGGTTGATGATAATCGTGCCACTTTTGCATCATGCGAAGATGCTCAAACTTTGGTTGCTTTGCTCAATAGGATGAAAGTTGTTGACAAACTGGTTAATTTTGCAGATAAAAATGGTGTGAAGCGTCGCAACCTGATGGTTAAAACTTCCTATAAGTTAATTGAGCGTGCCCTCTATAGTTATATCATAGACAACGTGTTAGGAGTCACTGAGGCCACGCAATACGAAAATCAAACGGATGCCGCAATGCTAAAGGCTATTGAACTCATTCGTGAGGGAAAATCAAAACCCATAGTTGAGCAATAACTCTGAAGTCGGTATCTTGCTATCAGGAATAGCGTGGTAATTCGGGGCTCTGACTTCTTTGCGATTTGCGAGGGGATTCCTTTGGAGTATTCTTTGGGTAATATCATTGGATAACCGTTTTAGATTATTGCGAAATGTCAAAACAATCAATCAGACGCCTCATTCGCTTGCGCAAATCTCGCCTTACGGCCGACGAGCGTCGTCAACAATCTCATGAAATAATGCGCCTTTTGGAGGACTTGCTTGTCTTCCAAAGGGCGCATGTCATTTTGGTTTATGCTTCCCTTCCCGATGAAGTAGGGACGTTGGATTTCTTGCAGAGGTGGAGTGAAAAGAAACAATTACTTCTCCCTGTTGTTAAAGGAGAAGTGCTTGAACTTCGAAGGTGCACGCACTTGAACAACTTACAGAGTGGGGGATTGAAAATCCTTGAACCACTAAACGAACCACTCTTTACTCAATACGAAACCATTGACTTGGCAATTATTCCTGGAGTGGCATTTACTCCTGATGGGAAAAGATTGGGGCGAGGGAAGGGATATTATGACCGACTCCTTTCCAATCCAGCATTTCGCGGAGTATATAAAATAGGTCTCGCTTTTCCTTGTCAATTAGTTAGAGACCTCCCCGTTGCTCCACACGATGTACAACTTAATCAAATATTAACACTTCCATCTGTAAACTCTATAAGATAAAATCGCGTATAGAGCTCTAGATTTTCCATCTAGTTATGCAGAAAAGCCATTAAAAATTTGGCATTATCAATAATCATTATTAACTTTGCACTCGCTTAACAGCAATAAGGTTAGATTCGCTAGCTCAGTAGGTAGAGCATCACACTTTTAATGTGGGGGTCTTGGGTTCGAACCCCAAGCGAATCACCAAAAAGGGGAACGTGAAAACGTTCCCTTTTTTATTTCTTGAATGCGCAAATAGTGGACTTCAACTTCTTTGAAAATCAAATATGTGTGGTTGATGTGATGCCTACTAAATGCGCTTCCTTATTTTTGAAAATTTGAGTTGATGAGGTTTTTAATGATTGTTTGCCCGTCAGTTGTTCCCGCAAAATCAATCATGATGATGCCGTAAGGGCGATGTGTATGTGCGTGAATCTCTTGTGTGAGTTGTTTATTTACTATTGTTGCAAAACTTTGAGGTCCTGCTTCAGGAAGTGCGGTAGCGCTAGCATACGTTATATGCCATTGGTGGGCATTCGTATGGATGCCTTTAACTGATTCTAAATGGCGCATAATAGTTGCTACTTTATCTTTAGCATGTGATAATTCTGGGAATTGATATTCATCTTCCACGCTTAAATTAGTTTCATTGCCATGTGAGTCTTTAAGTGTTACCAGGCAAGTTGCATTATCTTTCCACCCATGACATCGTGCGCCTGGGAATTTTTCTAAAAGTTGGTCGCGGTGGATAAATAAGATTTTTCCTCGACACTCTCCTAATAATATATCTTCCTTAAAATGAGGTATGAAGAACTTTGTATATAATGTCTCATTGAAGTCTTTAGAAAGTAGACGAGAGAAATCATCTCCGTCTCCTCCTTCTTTTTTTAGCATTACGATGAGTGTTTCTGAAGGGTGTTGCTCAAGGAAGGTTGTAAAAAGTGGGAGCACGTCCGTTTCCCAATACAGATCTTGAAATACAATGCTGTGATAAACTCCGAGTTGATGATTCTCGCATGCTTTTAGGCGTATGTCAAAGACTCTTATACCTTGATTTAGTTGCTCTTCAAGGGTTAAATCTTGTGTTTGAAACGCCTCGCCTCCATCAAGAGCTCCGCTATCGTGAGTGCCAGGGATGGAGAGTTGGCATAGTTCAAGGGTGTCGGCTATCTCCTTCATCCATTCGTTCCACTTATTTGAAGACTGGGCGGAGGTTGAAAGTATAAATAGAGTGTTGAAAATTAGCAAAATAATTGTGCTTCTCATAATACCTAAAGGTTATTAAATGAATACAGAGCACAAAATACAGAGTGAAATGACACGTAGTTGTCCCTTGATTGTACTCTGTTTTCTGTGCTCTGTACTCTGTACTCTAGAAAAAATTGTACTCTGTACTCTGTTTTGCTTATTAGCATTTATCGTTTCATCGCACGGTCCATTTCTCGGCGGTCTTCTTTTTCCTTGATGGAAACACGTTTGTCGTATTCCTTCTTACCACGGCAGAGACCGATAACGAGTTTGGCACGCCCATTCTCGTCAATGTAGAGGCGTAGGGGGACGAGGGTGAAACCGGGTGATTTGGTTTCGTTCATAAGGGTGTAAATCTCCTTCTTGTTGAGCAGGAGCTTACGGTCGCGACGGGTGAGATGGTTGTTATAACTTCCGAACTCGTATTCGGCGATGTACATATTCTTCACCCACACTTCGGCATTGTGAATGTAGCAGAAGGTATCAACAAGTCCCGCCTTACCGATGCGGATACTTTTGATTTCCGTACCCGTAAGCACGATGCCTGCCGTGTATCGGTCAACGATGTGGTAATCATATTCCGCACGGCGATTCTTAATATTTATATTGGTTTTAGGCTTAAGTTTTTTTGCCATAGTTTTGTTTTTAGAGTACAGATAACAGAGTACAACTGCCGTGCGGAGGATTGTATCGCTTCGCTTTAAGGTTAAGGGGGAGTTGAGGCGTCCGAAAGGTTCCTTAAAAAAACTTATTACCTCACACCTTAAGACATTACTGAATCACAACGAAGTCATCAAGGTGGTCATCCACATAGCAAGCGATGCGTGCGGTGATGTTTTCTTCATCCTCTATGAAGGCATCGTCGAGGTCGTCGAAGGCAGGATATTGCTCAAAGAGTGCCATGAATTCCTCGTCGGTGCAATCTTTGGTGAGTTCCTCCTTGTGCTCATCGTAGAGTTCCTTGGCCTTGTAGATGAGTTTTGAGAAGTCCTTAAGTCCCCAAAGGCGCATAGCTTTGGCAAAGGGATTGTCGAAGAAGAAGGGACCATATCCATTGTGAATGAGCTGGATGAACCCACCGTCCATAAGTTCTTCGTGGAGGATGGTGTAGCCCCAAAGGGTGATTTGAGCGCCGTTGAGTTGTTGAAAAGCTTCAGTATTGAGTTCGCCACCCACGCTTTCTTTAATAGCGTCGGCAATACACTTTACGAAGGCGTCCATACCTTCTTGTGCGGCTATGCGGAGTTGTTCGTCTTTGATGGTAACCATAAGGGGTGAGGTTCTGAGGGGGTAGGTTATAAGGTTCTGAGGTTCTGAGGTTCTGATGTCCATCCAGGTGTTAGTTGTAATCTGTTAGTTGTAATCTCCTCCTGCATAGTCCTTAAAACCTAAGAGCGAAGCGACCTTTTGACCTTATAACCTAATAATGTATTTTTCATTTCGCCACTCCGTAAATGCGAGTTCCTCGGTGAGAGGGTAGTGGCGGAGGTATTGTCCTTCGGAAAATTCTACGACTTGGCGCTTCAGCAAAGTGCCGTCAGGCAATTCCACTTGGGCGTAGGCAATGCGTTTCATTGTTAATAATTTCCAAGATGGAATTGCTTCTGTGTAGAAGGTTGTGGCGTAACCTCTCGGAAAGGTTTGCGGTCTCTATTATTTCTGTTTCGTACGCTATCCGTGATGGTTTTGCGAGTTTGCGATTCAGGTTTATTGGAAATGCTTTTGGTAGTCTTTCCTGGTGTTGGAGTTGTGCTATGATAGCGTATCAAAGAAATGTCGGAAATAACAAGTATTTTGGGGTCAGAAGTCCATGGCGTGTGTTGGTAAATCAAACCTCTGATGCTTTCAATCTTCTTTTTCTTTCCAATGCGTAAATTAACTTGTTGAGGTCCGCTATTTGAAAAATGTTGTGTAGAGGTGACTATGCTATCTCCTTCATATTGAACATATAAAACGGCTGTACCTTGGCGTTGCCCTTCTTTGTAAAGCCAACCTGTTGAGAAGTTTAACTCTAACTTGTCTCCTTCCGTAAGAAGCGTGTCGGTAGGTTGGATGAAGGTTGCATAATTGTTAAGTGCAGCAGTTAACAGATAGACTTTTGGACCTTGCCAAATATTAGCGGTGTCACCTTCTGTGGTATATCCCGTTTCTGCATAATCGCCCACTAAGAAATTCATGCGCTTTTCGATATTCTTATAAATATCATGTAGTTCCGTCGTATGACGATGATAATAACGGAGCGAGTTGTTAAATTGTTCCTCCGTTACCTCATGCTTTTTAAATACAGATTCTGCATATACGCGAATGCGGAAATCCGCGCTATCTCCGCTCTGATTGACCAAAGATTGCGCTAAATGATAGTCGAAAAGTACGTCTTCCATTTCCTCTGCGCTCAAGATTTCGTTGCTCTCGCTTTTGCTGGAGCAAGCGCAGAAGAAGATTACCATGGAAATGATGGCAAAGAATGAGAGTAAATTACGCATGAAAATGAGTAATTAAGTGGTGTGTATAAGTGAATTAATTACCCTTGTTCGTTAATATCTTTTGACTTCGTAAAATTGAAAGTAAGATATTTGCTATAAAAGAAAAGGGCAACTACAAAGGCTATCGAGATTGCTGCATCAGCAACATTGAATACGGCACCGAAGAAGACGTCGCCACCAACGAGAGGTACCCAGTCGGGCCATTCAAAGAGGGGGAAGTAGAACATATCTACTACTTTTCCAGAGAGAAATTCGCCGTAGCCTTCGCCAAAGGGCACCAAGTGAGCGGGGCTTTGTGCAAAGTAAGTGGGCAGACTCTCGGTGAAAATCAGTCCGTAGAAGAAATTATCGACCAGGTTCCCTAAAGCACCCGCAATGAGCATTGACACCACTACGATGAGTCCCTTGGGGTATTTCTTATCCTTTACAATCTTGTAAAGCAAGTAGATAAAGAGTCCTGTGGCAACAATTCTAAATAATGCCAAAAACATGGTGCCCACAAAACTCATGCCGAAGGCCATGCCTTTGTTTTCGGTAAAGAGAATGTGAAACCACGAGGTGACCTCCACCTTTTCGTAGAGACACATCGAGGTTTTTACGGCAAACTTTGTTGCTTGGTCAATAATAATAATGAGGGGGATGATAATTGCCGGAATGAGGGCGCGCATAGGCGATAAGGTCGTTTTAAGTTAGGAGTGCAAATAAGACAACAGACAACGGGCAACAGGCAAATCATAACCCTTGTCTGTTGACCGTTGACCGTTAAATACTTGAATCCTAAATGCTTGTTTACTTACCCTGCTGTTGCTTTGCTTCAATAGAAAGCGTAGCGTGGGGCACGGCGCGGAGACGTTCCTTGGGAATGAGTTTCCCTGTTACGCGGCATACGCCATACGTCTTGTTTTCAATGCGCACAAGTGCCGCTTGAAGTCCCTGAATGAACTTCAACTGGCGTTGAGCCATCAACTGGAGTTCTTCAGTAGATTGCGTCTGACTACCTTCTTCGAGTGCCTTGTAAGTGGGCATTGTATCAACGACGTCATTGCCATGAGGATTCTTGATACTTTCCATCATGTCGTCGTAATCACGTTGAGCAAGGGCAATTTTCTTTTCAATAATTTCGCGAAACTCCTGGAGGTCTTCGTCAGAGTATCTGGGGCGGTTGTTATCCATGGTGAGAAATGAGATTTGTGAAAGTTAGGGAGTAAAGGTTTTGAGGTGATAAGGTTCTAAGGTGTGTCCGGCACTAAGTGATTCTAACGATACAAGCCGAATGGCCTTATAACCTTAAAACTTCATAACCTTACTTCCTATCATATAATTTATTTCTTTGTAATCGTTACATTTACCTTGAAGTCTTCGAAGTCGAACTCTACGCCACTATTGTCGGCAATTTCAAGTGCGTCAGCAAGCACCTGTGCGCAGATGTATTCGCGGTAAGCTTCAATAGCGGGAGTAAGTTGCTCGTTGGGTTGAACGGTGATGCAGATGCGGTCAGTGATTTCGAAACCACTTTCCTTACGGAAATTCTGAATGCGCTTCACCACTTCACGTGCCCAACCTTCCTTACGAAGTTCGTCGGTGATGGTGAGGTCGAGCGCCACGGTGAGTGCACCTTCGTTTGTCACGGTCCAACCGGGCATATCTTCAGAAATGATTTCTACATCTTCACGCTCAATAACGATGGGCGTTGCTTCCACCTCAAGTGAGAGTTGCCCCTGTTCGAGTTGTGCAATCTGTTCCTTCGTGAGTGTTTCACAAGCAGCAGCTACGGCCTTCATCATCTTGCCGAACTTCTTACCCATGATGCGGAAGTTACACTTCACCTTCTTTTCGAGCATGTCGCCTTCCACGAATTCGAGTTGCTTCACGTTCACCTCGTCAAGGATGAGTTGCTTCACCGCTTCGAGGTTCGCCTTCATAGTGGCATCGTTCACGGGAATAGAAATACGCTGGAGGGGTTGACGCACGATGATGCGTTCCTTCTTACGCAATGAGAGCACCATTGAAGTGACCTTCTGTGCGAGTTGCATCTGCTGTTCGAGGTTCTTATCGATAAGCGCTTCATCAGCCTTGGGGAAGAGTGCGAGATGCACACTTTCTGCCTTTTCGCTTACTACCGCCGTAAGGTCGCGATAGAGGCGATCGGCATAGTAAGGAGCGATGGGCGCCATGAGGTGACTCACGGTGAGGAGGCATTCGTAGAGTGTCTGATAAGCCGAAATCTTATCTTCGGTCATTTCGCCTGCCCAGAAGCGTTTGCGGTTCAAGCGCACATACCAGTTAGAGAGGTTGTCCGCCACGAATGTTTCAATCAAGCGACCTGCACGAGTGGGTTCGTATTCTTCATACGCCGCCGTAACACCCTGGATGAGCGTTTGGAGTTCGGAGAGAATCCAACGGTCGATTTCGGGACGTTGCGCATAAGGCACTTGTGCCACGCTATTGTCGAAACCATCCACGTTAGCGTACATAGCAAAGAAGCTATAACTCTGGAAGAGCTTTGCGAAGAAACTACGTGCCACTTCCTTCACACCGTCCTTGTCAAACTTGAGGTTGTCCCAAGGTGCAGAGTTGGTAATCATGTACCAACGAACGGGGTCAGAACCAAATTCCTTAATGCATTCGAAGGGGTCGATACCGTTGCCGAGGCGCTTTGACATCTTCTGACCGAACTTGTCGAGCACAAGACCGTTAGAGATAACCGCCTTGAAGGCAACGTTGTCAAACACCATTGTGGCGATAGCGTGGAGCGTATAGAACCAACCACGTGTTTGGTCAACACCTTCAGCAATGAAGTCGGCGGGATAACAAGTGCGATTGTCGAGCGCTTCCTTGTTTTCGAAGGGATAGTGAATCTGTGCGTAAGGCATGGCACCTGAGTCAAACCATACGTCGATGAGGTCCAATTCGCGTGTGAGCACCTTGCCCGATGCGCTCACGAGCTTGATGTTATCCACGTAGGGGCGGTGCAAATCGATGAGGTCGTAGTTGGCCTTGTCGTAGTTGCCAGGCAAGAAACCCTTTGCTTTCAAGGGGTTTTCGGTCATCACGCCAGCAGCAACCGCTTTTTCGATTTCGTTGTAGAGTTCTTCTACCGAACCGATGCAAATTTCTTCGCGGCTTTCAGCATTGCGCCAAATGGGGAGGGGCGTACCCCAGTAGCGTGAGCGGCTGAGGTTCCAGTCGTTGAGGTTTTCGAGCCACTTACCGAAGCGACCAGTACCCGTAGATTCGGGCTTCCAAAGGATGGTCTTATTGAGTTCCATCATGCGCTCCTTAACGGCGCTTGAACGGATAAACCAAGAGTCGAGGGGGTAGTAAAGCACGGGCTTGTCCGTACGCCAGCAATGGGGGTAGTTGTGGACGTGCTTTTCAATCTTGAAGGCCGAACCCTCCTGCTTCATTTCCATGCAGATGACGATGTTGAGGTCTTCAGCCTTTTCAGCCGCCGCCGCGTCATACTTGCCACCTACATTAAATTCGGGAGCGTAAGCGTTCTTCACATAGTCGCCAGCGTGGTGTGCATAAGAAGCGTCGAGGCAAGCCGCCTTAAATTCAGGAGCAAGTTCTGCTTCTACATAATACTTACCTGTGAGGTCCACCATGGGGCGTGTTTCACCCTTTGTGTTGATCATGAAGAGCGAGGGGATCTGTGCGTCGCGTGCCACCTTGGCGTCGTCCGCACCGAACGTAGGAGCGATGTGTACGATACCCGTACCGTCGTCCGTAGTTACATAGTCGCCGGCAATCACGCGGAATGCCAATTCAGAGAGTTCAACGAACTGGTCAGCGCCTACGGCAAATACCTTTTCGGGGTGTGCCTGTGCGTATGCGTTTACGAAGTCTGCCGCAAGGTGACCTGCCTTTTCAAGGGGCTTCACCCAAGGCATGAGTTGCTTGTAGTGCATGCCTACGAGGTCTGCGCCCTTCAGTTCAGCAATGATTTCATAGGGGATAACCTTGTCGCCCGCCTTATAGGCGGCAAGGGCGAGTTCAGCGCCTTCAGCCTTCAAGTAAGCGTTGAGACGGCTCTTTGCGAGCACAGCCGTTACGGGAGCTGCGGTGTAGGGGTTGTAAGTCTTCACCACAACGTAGTCAATCGCGGGACCTACGCAGAGCGCCGTGTTAGAGGGGAGCGTCCAGGGAGTAGTTGTCCAAGCGAGGAACACGGGTGTGCCCCATGCGCTCCAAGCTTCGGGAGCGTCGGTGATTTCGAATTGTGCCGTAACGGTTGTATCCTTCACGTCGCGGTAGCAACCGGGTTGGTTCAATTCGTGGCTTGAAAGACCTGTACCCGCACCGGGAGAGTAGGGCTGAATGGTGTAACCCTTATAGAGGAGGTCCTTGTTGTAGAGTTGTTTGAGGAGCCACCAGAGCGTTTCGATGTACGAGTTTTCGTAAGTGATGTAGGGGTGCTCCATGTCCACCCAGTAGCCGACCTGCTCGGACATCTCCTCCCAGTCGTGCAAGTACTTCCAGACGGACTTTTTGCACTCGCCGATGAA
>CALFGU010000212.1 GCA_937877685.1 uncultured Prevotella sp. | reverse complement strand
GTGCCGCGCATCATGCGTTCGAGGGTGAAGTCCCACTTAGGCTGTGCTGTTGTTTGTGCCATTGTGATAGCAGAAAATACTGCTGCACCGGCAAGAAGGAGTATCTTTTTCATTTTGATATGTATTGACGCCAAGCGCGTTGCTGTGTGAAAGGGTCTTGACATCGTTATGCGTTAATTTTCAGCGTGCAAAATTACGAATTTTCTATGAAAGGATTAAAATTTTAGTGTAGAAAAGTGAACGCTTTGGGTGCTGCAAAAAAATAAGTCCAAGCAATTGTCATCTTGCTTGGACAGAATGAAAACTATAGCCGAGGTGGCGCGTTGGGAAACACGGCGCGCACAGGTTGGGTGGATTACAACTTCACCACCTTGATGTAATCTTTTAATTTGATGGGACCTCTGCCAAAACCTGCCTGTGAGTCGTTGATGAGCAAGAGGGTTTGCGTGCCGTCGTTGAGGCGGATACCGAGGCACATGCCTTCGTAGTTTGCCAAATTGTATTGCACGGGGGTGAGGCGCGTTTTGAAATTTGCCACCAATGTCTTTATCATAAAATGATTAGGGTCGAGGCGGTCAAATTTCGTATAACTGTCAATCTGGTGGCTCTCTAAGGGGTTAATCAAGAAGAGTTTACACTCTACATGTGAGGAGAAATAGTTGGGTGAAACGCGTATCTCGCGCTCCAAAACGAGCAAGCGACCGTCGGGTAAGGCGCAGAGGGCGGGGACTCCGTGATTGTGAGAACCCGTCTGCTTGGGCTTCTTGGCATAGTCCATGCGGTAAGCGTATTGTGCCACGGGCTGGAGGTCGTCGCCGAAACATTGCAGGCGCAGGTAGTTTTGCTGCTCCGTCTGTTTCGGACTATTGGGCACACCATCGGCGCGCAGGGGCGCTTCAGTGATAGTCCAAAAGCGGTGTGTTTCAGCGCTGTAAGCGAGTGCCTCAAAACCGAGATTATGGTAAATCTTGTCCGTAGCAAACTCTGAAGGAATGTTGAGTCTTCGCCCAGTGGGGACGCCGTTTGTCTGATATTCTAAAATCTGCTGGTCGCCCTCGCCGCTGATGAAGAGGGTTCCCGCCGCGGGGAAGTAAGCAATGCCCTCCCGCCGTTCCTCAGTAGTAAGGGTGGT
>CALFGU010000211.1 GCA_937877685.1 uncultured Prevotella sp. | reverse complement strand
GACTTGGCGTTGTTCACGTGCTCCAAGCGCGACAATGACACGGGTTGGGTAACGCATTATGTCGGCGTCGCGCGTCGCGTCAGGTCTTGGACGGCAGTTTACGTATACGAGTCCGACGTGCCAAAGACCTTGTGAAGATTCTGTGAAAAGCTGGTCGTGGGTTGCCATAAAGCCCACGACCTGCGAAAATAAGTTAAGCAAAGGCAAGTTTTTCAACTGAAAGGAAACTATCATGGCAAACATTACCCGCACCGTATTCACCGCTAAGGCCCGTGCCTTTTACATCGACGGCATTGGCAACGACGGAAAGCCCGTCGTAAAGCAGACTGAGGAAGTTCGGTTTACGTCCACCGCGCCCAACAAGCGCGAAGCGTTTAGGGCGCTCAAGGCGGCAGGTATTAAGTGCTCTAAGGATATGACCACCTTTGAGGTCGAGTCTGAGCAGGTGTATTGCATGGACTTGGACACCTTCCTTGCGCACGCTGTGCCTGTCACTCGCAAGCGCAATGGCGAGGTTAAGGAGAACGAGCCTACCGCCGAGTAGAACAGGCGCACGGCGGGGCACCTACACGGTGTCCCCTCGCGCGGTTGTTCCTAGGCAAGGGGCCTAGGGCCGCGAAGGAAAGGAGCCAAAACAATGGCAAATCAGGAAGTAGTAAACACCAACGAGCTTGCAGAGTACAAGGCAGAAGCCACGGCCCTTAGCACGGGTATCTTTGGCGATACCCAAGCCATGACGTTCTGCTCGTTCACCCCTTCCACCCTCAAAGAGAAAGCGCTTCTCTTCAACGCTATCTCTAACCCGCAAGAGTCCGTTTCCGACCACATCAACGAGGTAATTCGTGCGCGTGATTTGTACGTCGAGGTTATCGAGATTGGGGACACGGACAAGGACGGCGCGCCTATCGTCGATGATTACGGAGTGCAGAAGACCGTCGAAGTACCTCGTATCATCATCATTGCACAGAACGGCACTACGTACCAGTGTGTCTCAAAGGGCATCTTTAACGCCCTGCCGCGCTTGTTCTCTACGTTCGGGGAGCCGACGTGGGAGACGCCACTTCCCCTCAAGATTAAGCAGGTCAAGGTATCCAAGGGTACCATGCTGACCTTCGAGGTAGACGTTACCGCGCTGTAAACCGTCCTTTCCTTCCTCGCCGCGCACGCTGTGCCATAGCGTGCGCGGCATTCTTAGAGAGGTAATTATTATGGAGAAACCGAAAAAACCCGCTCACCTTACCAAAAAAACCAAAAGGATAGAGCATTCTCGTCAGACGAACAGGCAGACACGGCGGCGCAACATCGGGTTCATGCTCTTCATTCTCGCGTGTAGCGTCGTGTGGCCCTGCCTGTTGCTCTATGTGATTACGAGGGAGACGGTCTTTATCACCCTTGTCATACTTTCCATCTTCGTGATGCTCTTGTCCCTCATGTTCGAGGATTCGGAGTACAGCAAATGAGCAACCTCACTGAGCACGGTGTGACGAACGACATACGCACCACCCCATTCAAGACCCTTCGGCATGGGTTCGTGTGGCACTTCTCGTCGCGCAAGCGCCAGCAACGATTCGAGCGCGACGCCGGGAAGAGGGAAGAGTGGGTTAACGACGCACTTTCTCGGCGCT
>CALFGU010000210.1 GCA_937877685.1 uncultured Prevotella sp. | reverse complement strand
ACTCGAACCCACGACATTCAGAACCACAATCTGACGCTCTAACCAACTGAACTACGGGCACCATAGTTAGTGTCTTTCTTTCCGAAAGCGATGCAAAGGTAGAAAGTTTTTTTGAATCTGCAAAGGGTTGTAGCGGTAATTTTTACTTAAACATGCGAAAATAATTTTCATGCTTTTTATTTGAAAACTCGCCTTTGCAAAATAGTTATTATGTTTGCGAAAATTAAGAGAGACCTTGTTTTAATTATGTTACTTATAAATGAAACAAAGTCTCTCTTATTTTTTACTAAAATGGATATAGTTTCGCTTAACATTATTTGAGGCGCGCTATAGTGGAATTTTAGCGCTCTATTTCGTAATATATTACGCTTTCAGCATACCTTTGGCGGCTTCAAGTGTGTTAAGCATGAGCATGCAAATAGTCATGGGACCAACTCCGCCAGGTACGGGAGTGATGGCTTCGCAAAGGGGGGCTACTTCTGAGAAACAAACGTCGCCACAAAGGCGGAATCCGCTGGGGCGTGAGGCATCGGGAACGCGCGTGGTGCCTACGTCAATCACCGTAGCGCCAGGTTTTACCATATCTGCGGTAACAAATTCGGGGCGACCGAGAGCTGCGATGAGAATATCGGCACGGCGGCACTCTTCTTTCAGGTTTTGCGTGTGACTATGAACGATTGTTACCGTGGCATCTCCGAGTTCTTTCTGAAGCATTAAGGATGCCATAGGTTTGCCTACGATATTGCTGCGTCCGATAATCACACAATGCTTACCGCTCGTAGGAATATTATATCGGCGAAGGAGTTCGAGGATGCCCTTCGGCGTTGCCGAAATGTAGCAAGGCAAACCGATGGAAAGGCGTCCCACATTGATGGGGTGGAATCCGTCAACGTCCTTGCGGAAATCAATAGCCTCTGTGATGCGTTGCTCAGAAATGTGCTTGGGCAAGGGGAGTTGCACGATAAATCCGTCAACGTCAGCATCGTTATTCAAACGCGCAACTTCAGCAAGGAGCGTTTCTTCAGTAACATCGGTGTCGAAGCGGATGAGTGAGGATTTAAATCCACAGGCTTCGCAAGCGAGCATTTTGTTTTTCACATACGTTTCGCTACCTCCGTCATGCCCAACGAGGATTGCCGCAAGGTGGGGACGCTTGTGCCCATTAGCGATGAGTGCATCTACTTCAGCGGCAATTTCTTGCTTAATTTGGGCTGCTGTTGCTTTTCCGTCTATAATTGTCATGGGATTTGTCTTTGTTATAAAGTTTTGGATTGCAAGTAATTGGGATGATTGTTGCAATTGTATTAGAGGATGGTATAGAAAACAAACAAGTGCGGAATCACCATTGCGACACCGCACTCGTTAACTTTCTTCTAATCTTATCTTCTCAAACCTTGCATCTGCTGCATTTGCTGCATCTGCTTCATTTGTGACATCATGTTCTTCATGTTTCCGCCAGTCATCATCTTCATCATCTTGCGCATTTGGTCAAATTGCTTAATGAGGCGGTTAACATCCTGAATGTTTGTACCCGAACCCTTAGCGATACGTGTCTTTCGCGTTGCTTGACGCATCAAGAGTTCTGGGTTGCGACGTTCTTTGGGAGTCATGGATTGGATAATGGCTTCGATGGATTTGAAAGCGTTATCGTCAATATCAACATCCTTAATTGCTTTGCCCACACCGGGAATCATGGAAGCGAGGTCCTTAATGTTACCCATCTTCTTGATTTGCTGGATTTGGTTGTAGAAGTCTTCGAAGTCAAACTTATTCTTCTGAATCTTCTCCTGCAACTTACGCGCTTCCTTTTCATCGAATTGCTGTTGCGCACGTTCCACAAGCGAGATGATGTCTCCCATGCCGAGGATACGGTCAGCCATACGGCTGGGATGGAATTGGTCAAGCGCCTCCATCTTTTCACCTGTACCCACAAACTTAATAGGTTTGTTGACTACAGTACGGATAGAAATCGCCGCACCACCGCGAGTGTCACCGTCAAGTTTTGTAAGCACAACGCCGTCATAGTCAAGGCGATCGTTAAATTCCTTTGCCGTGTTTACAGCATCCTGACCCGTCATGGCATCTACCACAAAGAGCGTTTCATCAGGCTGACAAGCTTCCTTAATTGCTGCAATTTCTTGCATCAATTCCTCATCGATGGCAAGGCGTCCGGCTGTATCGACAATGACAGTGTCATAACCCTTTGATTTAGCTTCAAGGATACCTTCACGAGCTATCTGAACGGGATCCTTAGACACGAGGTTCATGTAGATAGGCACTTCGATTTGCTCTGCCAACACACGGAGCTGCTCAACTGCCGCAGGACGGTAAACGTCCCACGCTACGAGAAGAGGATTACGGTGCTTCTTTGTCTTCAAGTGAAGAGCGAGCTTACCCGAAAGAGTTGTCTTACCCGCACCGTTAAGACCCGCCATAAGGATTACTGAGGGGCGACTCTTGAGGTTTAACTCAGCCGTTTCACCACCCATTAATTGTGCCAATTCATCATGCACAATTTTGATAATCATTTCCTTAGGCTTCACGGAAATAAGCACGTTTTGACCTAATGCTTTTTCCTTTACCGTGTCAATAAAGCCTTTGGCTACCTTGTAGTTAACGTCGGCTTCGATGAGTGCGCGGCGCACGTCCTTGAGTGCTTCGGCAATGTTGATTTCGGTGATTTTTCCTTCACCCTTAAGTATCTTGAATGATCTTTCTAATCTTTCACTAAGGCTGTCAAACATAGTATATTGTAAAATTGATAGTTATGTATAGAATAGTGTGTGTCAGAGGTTTATCTGCTTGAAAGTTCTTCCCAAAAACTATCCAAGTCGTCGCTCAATCCTTCCATGAGTTCGCCATCAAGCACAATGGTGTCGTCATCAACGAGATAGAGGTCGCAAATCGTTTCGTGGTCTTCGTCAACAAGCACAAAAGAGTAGGGTTTCAAGATGCAGAGGTTTTCCATCTCCTCTTTGTGCTCTTGAATCGCCTTGAGCAATTGTTGCTTAACGACATCGTAGAAATTTTCTGCGTTAAAGTTAATCCATTCCTCAACAACGCAACGTGTGATTTCCACATCCTCGTCATTAAACACGAGCAATTCGCCGCTCTCAGGGTTTACCTGCAAGTGGATGTCGGTTAAGGGTTGATTTTCAAGTTCAATCTTGAACTTTTGTGCCACTTTTTTAAGGGCACGTCCGATTTGCTGGAGCGTATGTTCGTTATTGCTCATAGTATCGCGAATTTAATTTGTCATGCAAAGTTACTACATATTTTTGAAACTTTAACTCATGAACTTAATAAGTTGCAGATTTCTACAGCATTTCTATGCCTAAAAACACCTTCGGGGGTAGGGAAAACAGTTTGGGTACTTAGGAAAAACAGTTTGGGTACTTAAAAGTTTTTATCTGAGGCATTGTTTTTCTTAAAAGGGATATTGTTTTCAGGGGGAGTTTGGAAGAAACGCTGTTGTGAGTTTGACGCTTCAAAAGAAGGTATAAAAAAGACCCCATCCCGCATTTGCGAGTGGGGCCTTCTGACATATTTGAGTGTGAAAGTTTATTTCTTAACTTCAACTGCTTTAGCATCTTGAACGGGTTCCTGCTTCTTCTTAGCGAGATATTCAGGAAGGTTGAGACCTGCCATATCGAAGAGTTCGTTAAGAGGAGGAACGCTCTGCATGAGTCCAGAAACAAAGTTTGCAGTAGAACCCTTGCCACCGTTACCACTCTGACCGCTATCCCAAACAGTAACGTGGTCGATGTTGATACCCTTAACGGCTTCAACCTGAGTCTTAACGAGTTCGGGAAGTTTTTCAAGCAAGAGCAACATATAAGCCTTGTTTGCGTCTCCGCCTGCTGCTTGCACCATCTTGTCATAACCGGCAGCCTGCTTCGTAAGGATTTCGTAAAGACCCTTAGCTTCTGCTTCCATCTTCGCATAGATAGCGTCTGCTTCACCCTTTGCGTTTACGCGCTTCTGTTCTGCTTCTGCTTCTGCCGCAATGATAAGGCGCTGCTTCTCAATTTCTTGAGGAACGATTACGTTTGCGGTTTCCGTACTGCGTTCGCGTTCTGCACGTGCCAATTCGGCGTCGCGTTCTGCGGCATATGCTTCTTCAAGGGCCTTAGCCTGTTGCACCTTTTCGGCAGCGTTAGCCTTGCGTTGTGCTTCTGCTTCGCGCTCGCGGCGATAAGCTTCAGAGTTGGCGATTTCTACCTTCGCTTCATTTTCACCCTTTACGGCCTGAGCGTTAGCTTCTGCCGTACGAACGCGAGTTTCTCTCACGGCTTCTGCCTTACCGATTTCACCCACCTTTTCTTGTTCTGCCACACGTACCTTTGCTTCGTTAATAGCTCTTGCTGCAGCTTCACGACCAAGGGCTTCAATGTAACCAGATTCGTCCTTGATGTCGGTAACGTTTACGTTGATGAGGCGAAGACCGATTTTCTTCAATTCTACTTCCACATTAGCAGAAATCTGTTCCAAGAACTTATCGCGGTCATTGTTCAATTCTTCAATACTCATGGTTGCGATAACCAAACGTAACTGACCGAAGAGAATATCACGCGCCAATTCCTGAATCTGAGTGGGAGAAAGGCCGAGAAGACGTTCTGCCGCGGCCAACATATAGTCAGGGTCGGTAGAAATACCTACAGTAAAGCGGCTGGGTACGTCAACGCGGATGTTCTGACGGCTCAATGCGTTTGTAAGATTCGCATCAATAGAAATAGGAATAAGACTGAGGTAAGCATAGTCCTCAATAACGGGCCAAACAAACGCACCGCCACCATGAATACACTTGGCTGAACCCTTACCTTTGTTACCGTAGATTACGAGAATCTTGTCGGAGGGACAACGACGGTAACGATTTAATAGCGCTACGGTTGTAAAGACGCCAACTAAAACACTGATAATAATAATTTCCATAAACAAGTAGTATTTAGTGATTTAAAGTTTCTTTCTTCTTTGTTATGACAGACGAGCCGTTACAAGCAACGCACCGCCTCCCGTACTTCCAATAATGTCAACGATTTTACCGGAAGGAATCATCTCATCATCGTTCGTAACTGCGTCATATTCGCGTGCCACTCCGTTGAGGCTCACCTGCACTTTGCCCTTGCCGCTGCGCTTTGCGGGAATGCGAAGGTAAACTTCTGCCTTCTTGCCAACGGCTTCAGACATGTTCACCGCACCATTACCTTCAAACTTCATCAACTGCTTAAAAATCATGATAAACGAAGCAACAAAGAAGCATCCGCAAACAAGAGCGGCGAGTATGAGAAGTCCATCTTGAGGAATGATTTCTCTGAAACTGATTCCTGCCCATCCAAATCCAACGAAGAATATAACGACGTTCTTTATAGAAAAGAGATCCATCCCTGTGGCAGCATCAAGACCATCTCCAGCACTCATGTCCACGTCCATATCTACATCGCCCATGCCACAAAGTGAGAGGATGAATTGAATCACCATGATGATCGTGCTGATCAGTGCGCAACCCCAAAATATTTGCATCAATGTGGGGAGTTCTGCGTATAAGTTCCAATAGTGTTCCATACTAGTTTTTTTGAGTTTGAATTATAGAGAATTCTCGTTACTGCAAATATAAGAAAAAGACTTTGAATCCCAAAGCAATTTGCCCTAAAAAATAATGGGCGTCAGTTAACGACGCCCACCTGCATAAATTGCGAATATCGCTGGGATTTTTCCAAGTTCGGGTAACCCTTTCTGTTTCCACTCTTTAAGTGTCATGGAGCGGATGTATTCTTGCTCCGTTGTGATTCCTGCAGCTACGCAAAGTCGCGTTTGCGGAGTGCATGCCGAAAGTATATCGGCAAAGAGTTTGGCATTGCGATAGGGCGTTTCGATGAAGAGTTGTGTTTGATTTTCGTGCATCGAACGCTGCTCCAATTGTTTGAGTCGCTTGCTACGCTCTGAACCATCAATGGGCAAATATCCGTGGAAGGCAAAACTTTGTCCGTTAAAACCGCTCGCCATTACCGCCAAGAGGATAGAGGAAGGACCTACGAGCGGCACAACTTGGAAACCCTCGCGCTGCGCTATCGCTACGATGTCCGCACCTGGGTCTGCCACGGCAGGGCATCCCGCTTCGGAAATCACACCTACCGATTCGCCACGGCGGAGTGGCTCTAAATACCTGGAAAACAAGGCGGCGTCGGCATGCTTACCCATGGGGTAAAACTCAAGACTATCAATGTCAATTGACTTCTCCACTTGCTTCAAGAAACGTCGCGCAGTGCGCAACTCCTCAACGATGAAGTGGCGAATGCCTAAGATAATTTCTTTGTTATATGCCGGCAAAACGCGCTCGTGAGGCGTGTCGCCAAGCGTTACGGGGATAAGGTAAAGGGGCATAGTTAGAAGGGGAGGGAGGAATGGCGTTTGGAGGGGAAACTTTATCGCATCCAAACGTGGGTTATAGTTACTTGAAAAACTATATCTATTTTAGCGCTCACTAAGTTACTCTTAATTTAAATTATAAGTGAGTTAGTTTAAACTATAAGTGAGTTAATTTCGATTGTTTCTTAGTTGCTGATTTATAAGTTTTTCAGCGAACTGAATTTCTTAATTCCTTTGGCATAGAAGTGCCACAAAATGCTGAAGTTTACGCGCTCGGGGATGACGGCCAGTGTTGCCTTTTCAAGGTTTTCCTTACGTTGCGCCACAAAGTCGGGTTGCATTTTCTTATACTCCTTTCTGGCTTTAAGCACGGCACGGAAATTGGCGAAGTCAAGAGTTGCGAGGAACTTAAAGGCTGCTATATAATCTAATAAGCGGCGTATGCGCATCACGGAGCGAAGTTCTGCTTCGGGAAGGTTTTTGTAAAGCATCAAGAGGTTATTGCGGAAGTTCAGGAAGGTCTTACGCGGATTCCCTTGATCTAACGTACCTCCGCCTACATGGTAAGCCACGCTCTGCGGAATGCAAACAATGCGTCGGCCTCTGCTTCTTAAGCGCCAGCAAAGGTCAATCTCCTCCATGTGAGCAAAGAAGCGTCCGTCGAGTCCGCCTGATTGTTCCCAATCTTCCTTACGTATCAACAAGGCAGCACCAGTTGCCCAAAGCACATCCTTAATGTCGTCGTATTGACCGTTGTCCTTTTCCACTACTTGGAAGATGCGTCCGCGGCAGAAGGGATAACCGTATCGGTCAAGGTAACCTCCGGACGCTCCGGCGTATTCAAAACACTCCTTTTCGCTTTGGCTGAGCAACTTAGGTTGACATGCCGCCACGTCAGTATGCTCTTCCATGTAAGCGAGTAGGGGGCGTAACCATCCTTCGCTCACTTCCACGTCGGAGTTGAGCAAAAGCATGTAGGGATAATCCACATTGGCGAGCGCGCGATTGTAACCCTCGGCAAAACCATAGTTTTGGTCGAGCACAATTTGCTCTACCGTGGGGAACTCTGCCTTAAGCATCTCCAAGGATCCGTCTGTTGAGGCATTGTCAGCCACAATGACCGTGGCGAGTTCCTCCGAATAGCGTACGACAGAGGGCAAGAATCGGCGCATCATCTCCTTGCCGTTCCAGTTAAGGATAACTACGGCGATTTTCTTATTTTCAGTTATGCTTGTTGTGCCCATAATGTTTCTTGATCTTCAGTAAATGTGCCGAGGGTTACTTGTGAGAGCGTGTTATCTTCAGCAAGGCATCCTTCGGTTGCGGTTACGCGGATGTAATTGTCCGTAAATCCGCTGAGTGGCGCACCTTTCTTGGAGTGCTCCCAAAGCACAGGGCGCTGAGTGCCAATGTGTTCCGCATAATGCGCTTTGCGCTTTTCTTCTGAGAGTTCCAGGAGGCGCTGACTTCTTTCATGTTTGGTTTGAGCGTCCACTTTGTGGGGAATTTCTAAGGCACGCGTGCCTGGACGTTCGGAATAGGAGAAGACGTGTAACTGAGAAATGTCCAAACTCTTGATGAAATTGTAAGCCTGTTCAAAAAGTTCGTCCGTCTCTCCGCGCATGCCGACAATAACATCCACTCCGATGAAAGCATCGGGCATGACGCGCTTGATGTAAGCAATGCGGTCGGCAAAGAGCGACGTGTCGTAGCGACGGCGCATGAGTTTCAACACCTCATCACTACCACTCTGAAGCGGGATATGGAAATGAGGCATAAACTTCTTGGAAGAAGCGCAGAAATCAATGATTTCGGGAGTCAGAAGATTGGGTTCGATAGATGAAATTCGGTAGCGCTCAATGCCTTCTACCTGGTCGAGCGCCTTGACTAAGTCAAAGAATGTTTCACCCGTTGAACGCCCGAAATCGCCAATATTTACGCCCGTGATGACAATCTCCTTGCCGCCCTCGGTTGCCACTTCCTGCGCCTGCTTTACGATACTTTCAATTGTGCCATTACGACTCTTGCCACGCGCCATAGGTATGGTGCAATAAGTGCAATAATAATTGCAACCATCTTGAACCTTAAGGAAATAGCGTGTGCGGTCGCCGTGAGAGCATGAGGGTACGAAGGGCTGAATCTCCTTAGTGGGTACGGCAATTGCCTCATGGCAAGCCTCGCCTTGGGGAAGTGCGCTTTTCTTTGCCCATCGTTCTTCGATAAGACGGATGACCTCGCCCTTATGTTCCATTCCGACAACAAGGTCAATGCCTTCGAAGGCAGCAATTGTCTCAGGTTGTAACTGGGCATAACATCCCATCACCACAACAAAGGATCCGGGGTGCTGGCGCGTAAATTTATGAATCGTCTGTCGGCATTTAGAGTCGGCTACATCGGTAACGCTACATGTATTAATAATACATAAATCAGCAACTTCACCTTTCTTCGCCATGATCATGCCACGTTGGCGCAGGGCATCTTGAAGCGAAGAGGTCTCAGCGAAATTAAGTTTGCAACCTAAGGTGTGGAAGGCCGCTTTTTTATGTTCCAAAGGGGTGTTCATGGCGGATGCTATATATTATATATAATGTGTATGTGACGAAAAGGGGAGGGAGAGCGGTGGGGACAGACTGCAATTCAAATCCTGGGGTTAGACGCTGTCTGATAATATGCTTGGTCTTCTTGATGATAGATGGGGTTGATATAGTAGTTGCCCCAAACGTATTTTAGACGCTGAAGGCGTCTCCGCTCAGTAACCGCGGGGTACGCTGGAGGCGCACCCCCGGGAGTAGTAGTCAAATGATGCACCCTGAAGGGGTGCCCCAATATCCTGTTCCCAATTGTTAGGGCACCCTTTTAGGGTGCACCTTCTCTTAGTCCTACTTCCGAGGGTATTCGCTACGCTCAAACACCTCGGTTATTGAGCGGTGACGCCTTTAGCGTCATGAAAAACACTTAAGGCTACTGCTATATTATAGCCTAATTCATTTAGGATTTCCTGAAATACTCTTAGTTCTTCCAATAATACTCTTAGTTTCTCTAATAATACTCTTAGTTTTCCCAATATTACTTATAGTTCACCAGGTTATTTTCCTGCTCCGTTCTTTAATGAACATGCATCTCCCAAATTCAACACTTGCAAATTTACTATAAAAGATAGATTCCATAAATTTTCACCCGTAAAATATGGTTACTATTTCCGCTAAAGTACAAATTGATTTGAGTGAATTGTAAAGTTGATATGACAAAACTTTGTATTAAAAGTGCTGAAAAACACTTTTTTACAAAAAAAATATATTTTTTCTTGTCGAAGTTTTGGTGGTATATAAAAAGTCCGTAATTTTGCATCGTTTTAATAGGACAATTAATTGTATCACTCTTAAAAATTTAAACAAAATGAAGAAGTTAGTATTCGTATTCGCTGCTTTCGCTGCAGTATCTTTCGCATCTTGCGGTGAAAACACACCTGCTGAAGCTACAAATGATTCAACTGCTGTTGACTCTGCTGCTACTATCGATTCAGCAAATGTTGACACTTTGAACGACACTCTCAAGGTTGACACTGTTAACGCTTAATCTTTAAGTAAGCGAAAGATGTCTATCATTTAAGCAAAAGCGAATATAGACACATCTAAAACCCGCAGGTATTCCTGTGGGTTTTTTATTTTTTATTGCTGGACAGCAATAATTCTATTTATTTTTCTTCGGCACAACGATATGTTCGTTGCGCTGTTCGCCCTGAATGACGTATTGCTTGAGGAAACGCATGATTTCGGGCACATGAGTGTGCATGGGGACTACGCAAATCTCATGTCCGCGTTCTTCAAAATCGTAGAAACATGCGGGTGACTTTTCCGAGGCTAAGTGTTTGTAAATCGCTACGGAACCGTATGCCGAGAATCCGTTGTGGGATTCATCGTAGGTTACAAGAGGATCTTTTGAACCGTGGAAGAAGAGTATGGGGCAGGGGAGTTGTGACCAGTAGAGCGGAGTTTCTTCGCCTGCAAACCAAAGTGCTCCCGCTTGTGAGATAACGCCTGCGTAACGGAATAGTGGGGATAAGTATTTGCATGCCAATTCGGTTTGACTACATTGTTGGTGCACCGCCGAGAGCGAATTAAAGGCTCCGGCGCTACTCCCTGCTAACACGATTTTCGTTGTGTCAATATGCAACTCTTCAGAGTGGTTAATAAGATAACGTGTTGCGGCATAAATATCTTCCGTGCCCATGTTAATGGCGCCAAGGTAAGTCTCCATCCAGGTTTCTTGTGAAAGAGTACCTGCCTCCTTTGCCATTTTTACGCCTAAGCGGTAATCAATGCAACACACCACCCAATTTTGCGCCGTCAATGCGGCAATGAGTTTTTCCATATTGCCATCTTCGCGAGAACCAAATTCCCATGCGCCACCGAAGGAGTAGATGTAAACGGGACGGAGTGCAGATGATGATGAGGTAGGTGCTTGATAGCAATCCATGAGCAACGCCTGGTTGCTATGAGTTGCGTAATTGATGGTTGTTACCGTGCAATTTTCGGGGATATCTATGGAATTACAACTCGCTTGTGCCGAAAGTGGCAATGCGATAGACATCAACGTAAAGATGAAATGCAAAAACGTTGATTGAAGACCTTTCATGGTGTAGAATAATTAAGGTTAGATGGTGAATGCTTGTGATTAAAAAAGAAAGAGTGCAATCGTAATGATGCAAATGTACTTAATTATTCTGTATCAACCAAAGTGCCGTGAAATCAAAAGCGAAATAGGAAAAACTAAGTCTTACTAAATTTTTCTTAAGTAGCAAATAATTTTTATTATAAGAGGTTTAGTTTTAGCCCTGAGTAATTGCGGTTTTGGTGTTAGAGAAGAGATGTTGTAAATTTTTGTGACACAGTACATTAAGTGGAACTTCTAATGGTATGGAAGAGGTGACGTTATAATACAAAAAAAGAGGGGCTTTCGCCTCTCGGACTTTGAAGCAAACCTCACGGCGTGCTTCGGCGCTTTACGTTATGTGTGTGGCAAGTTAACGTAAAACAGATTCATTCACTAATCTAATAATCTTTACTTAATCATTCTTTATGTGTCCGTTGCCCCTCTTTATAAGTCTATGGTTCCTATTATGTTATGTGGAACGTCATTGTGTGATTTCAGAGTTTAGTTAGGTCTGGTTTAACCTTGTCTTGCGATGCAAAGTTACGACCTTTCTGCTTGATATAACTAAAATTACGCAGAAAAAATGAGTTTTTCTTGAACTTTTCTTGTTTTCAGTTTGCCTTTGAAAGATGAGTTTGACAAATGCTTCTCATCTTCGTTCTTGTATTGCATCAAAAAACTCTTCCCCGTCAAATTATGGATTGATGAGGAAGAGTTTTAACGTGTATTAATCGTTAATAGCAGCCTTTTTTTTCGTAATAAGGTCTGCTAAGTTGGCATAATGGAGGCGGGTGGACTTATCCGATGCGCGCGCATTGAGAAGGCGTCGGTGGAGACGGTCGTAATAGTCCATAAAGTATGGGCGTTGTGGACTATCGGTAGCGTATTCCGAGAAGCTACGGTAGGCAGCGTTCAACCGAACTACCGCCACGGTCTGCATCAGTCGGCGATGAGCGTCAAGGGTAGTGCCCTTGTCCAAACCGCGGAAGAGGCGCTTGTCAACTTCTTCAAGATAGTCATCAAAAGGAAGTTCTTCGTTGAAGGCATCTCCCACAATCCAACCACTGATGTCGAATATGTAATTGTTCAAAACATCTTCGCAATACTTATCTGTGAGGTCGGCGGGGCGGGGATAAAGGCGCGCTACGTAGGGTTCGTCAATAAGCCATGAGGGACAGGTAAAGACGTGCTCATCAATGAAATCAAGCGCGCGGAGTTGCTTTTCGCGTGATGTGGGAGTATATACCTTACCAGGTTCATCTACCGTGCGGTAATTGTATTGCACACCACCGATGTTGCGTGCCACATGCCCCATATAACGTCTGTATTGGTTGAAGACATTTCCAAGACCACGCTTCAAGTTTGTGTGATAAATGTCATTGCTTTCGTAGGTCCATTCAGGGAGATTCTTAATGACACGCTTGAGGTTGAGAATGCCGTAATGACTTGCCT
>CALFGU010000209.1 GCA_937877685.1 uncultured Prevotella sp. | reverse complement strand
GACCTGCACGGTTTGCCACAATGATTTCGTTTTCGCCGTTGGTCAAGCATACGCTCACCACTTGGTCATCATCGCGCAAGTTGATGGCGATAATACCCTTCGCGCGCACGTTCTTGTAATCGTCAAGGAGTGTCTTCTTGATGATACCCTGCTTCGTACAGAACACGATGTTGTGCGACTCGCGGTATTCCTGATTATCAAACTGTGCTACGTTCAAGCAAGCATTCACGCTATCACCCGGCTCAATATTGAGCATGTTCTGAATAGCGCGTCCCTTTGATGCCTTATTACCTTCGGGGAGTTCGTAAACCTTAAGTTTATAACAACGACCCTTCGAGGTAAAGAAGAGCATCGTGTTGTGCATCGTTGCGGGATAGATATACTCAATGAAGTCGGTGTCACGCGCCGAACCACCCTTGCTACCCACACCACCACGTGCTTGCGCACGGAATTCAGCAAGCGGAGTGCGCTTAATATATCCGAGGTGGCTAATAGTAATTACTACGTCGTCATTTGCATAGAAGTCTTCAGGATTCCATTCACCAGCGGCAGGAACTATTTCCGTACGACGCTCGTCGCCATACTTTTCCTTCACTTCAATGAGTTCATCCTTGATAACCTTCTTACAGAGTTCATCATCCGAAAGAATCTGCTCGTAGTAAGCAATCTTACGCTGCAATTCGTCAAACTCTTCGTGAAGCTTATCCTGCATCAAGTTTGTCAACTGACGGAGGCGCATTTCTACGATAGCCTTTGCCTGGACGTCATCCAACAAGAAGCGCTCCATCAAACCTTCAACAGCTGCTTCGGGAGTCTTTGACGCACGAATAATGCGCACCACTTCGTCAATATTATCGCTGGCAATTATGAGTCCTTCGAGAATGTGTGCACGCTCTTGCGCCTTGCGTAATTCGTATGCCGTACGGCGGAGCACTACGTCATGACGGTGCTTCACAAATTCAGCAATACATTCCTTCAATGTGAGCAACTTGGGGCGCTGCTTACCTGTAGGACCTACGAGAGCGATACAGTTTACAGAGAAGCTCGTTTGAAGCGTTGTCAACTTATAAAGCTTGTTCAAAACAACTCCGGCATTCGCATCGCGCTTCACGTCAACAACGATGCGCAAACCTTCGCGGTCAGACTCGTCATTCACATTAGAAATACCCTCAATCTTGCGTTCGTTCACCAACTCCGCAATGCTCTTTACGAGGTCAGCCTTATTCACGCCATAGGGAATTTCTGTCACTACAATCTTATCGTGAAGTTCACCGCTCTCAATGTTTGCCTTAGCGCGCATAATGATGCGTCCACGACCCGTTTCGTAAGCCGACTTCACACCCTGAAGCCCCATGATATAGCCTCCCGTGGGAAAGTCGGGCGCTTGAATGTG
>CALFGU010000208.1 GCA_937877685.1 uncultured Prevotella sp. | reverse complement strand
TAGTCATCAAACCGTCCTTGATACCCCACTTGTCGTTAAGAACCTTAGCGATGGGAGCCAAGCAGTTTGTAGTACAAGAAGCGTTAGAAACGAACTGAGTGCCCTTAACGTACTTGTCGAGGTTTACACCGCATACGAACATGGGAGTGTCGTCCTTTGAGGGAGCTGACATTACAACATACTTCGCACCAGCTTCGATGTGAGCCTGAGCCTTATCCTTAGAAAGGAAGAGACCTGTAGATTCAACTACGTATTCAGCTTCTACTTCGTTCCACTTGAGGTCAGCGGGGTTACGTTCTGCAGTTACGCGGATTACGTTACCGTTTACGATGAGCTGGCTCTTTTCTACGTCTGCTTCGATAGTGCCTTCAAACTGACCGTGCATTGTGTCGTACTTGAGCATGTATGCCAAGTAATCTACGGGGCAAAGGTCATTGATACCTACGATCTGAATGTCGTTGCGAGTCTGAGCTGCGCGGAAAACGAAACGGCCGATACGACCGAAACCGTTAATACCTACTTTAATCATTGTTTTAATTAGTTATTAAAAATGGTTGTTAATACCTTTATTTCTTTAGTGTTTAAAGGTGCAGAACATTACATTACAATATTCTCTACCTTGTACACCGCAAAATTACTATTTTTTTTTTATTTTTGCACCGAAATTTAACTACATTTTTTACAACTATGGCTTTTTTACAAGAATTCAAGGCCTTTGCAGTCAAAGGCAATGCCATTGACATGGCAGTCGGTGTAATCATTGGTGGTGCTTTCGGAAAGATTGTAACCTCTATCGTTAATGACCTTATTATGCCTCCTATCGGTTGGCTCATTGGTGGCGTGGACTTCAAGGAATTGAAGTGTGAACTCCCCATCAACCCCATGGCCGTAGAGGAAGGTGTGGAAGCTGTGCCCGTAACGATTAATTATGGCAACTTCATCCAAACCACACTTGACTTCATCATCATTGCTTTTTGCGTATTTATGTTGGTGAGACTAATCATGAAACTTTCTAAGAAGAAAGAAGAGGCACCCAAACCTGCTCCCGCCCCCCCTGCACCTTCTAAGGAAGAAGTTTTGTTAACAGAAATCCGCGACTTGCTTAAGAACAAGTAAAATTCAAAAGGAGACATACTACAAAAAAAACGATAAAGAGTAAAGATAACTATTCGGAACATCCGTTAGGTTATCTTTACTCTTTTTTTTATAAAAGTGTTGAAGAGAAAAAATATACTTGGAAATTAGAGATATGTCAAAAAAAACAAAATCCAGAACAAAATGTAAATAAAGAGGTTTACGAGTTTGCGATTATCACATCAACTTGTTAACAAGTTAATATTTGTATATCACACCCCCTTATTAAACCTTCCACCCTTCATATCCTACATCAACAAGTTGGAGCGCCTTTCCAGGGGCACTATCACCTGCCGCACATCTATTTTTACATGCTACAACCTGTTTAAACTCATCTATAGTCATACGCCCTCTACCAACTTCAAGGAGTGTTCCAACTACTGCACGCACCATATTTCGCAAGAAGCGATCTGCAGTAATTTCAAAGCGCCAATAATCGCCCTCTATTTGTACCCACTCGGCATGCGACACACGGCAAATATTTGTCTTGACATCTGTGTGGAGTTTTGAAAAACTTGTAAAATCACTCACTTCAAGCAAGAGTCGAGCAGCTTGATTCATCAACAGATAATCAGGCGTATAATATAATTGAGTGGCAAAGTGACGCAGGAAGGGATTTTTGCGTGTATATACATAATAATAATAAGTGCGATGCGTAGCACTGAAACGTGCATGAAAATCCTCTGCCACTTGCTTCACATATTGCACGGCGACATCAGGAGGAAGCACACGATTCAATCGATCCGCCAATCTCAAGACATCTTCTATCTGAGGGGCATCAAAGTGTGCAAACATCTTGGCCGCACACACACCTGTATCTGTACGTCCTGCCCCAGTAACTTCTATAGGTGTTCGTAACAAAAGAGACAACGCCTCATTCACCTTTTGTTGTACAGAAATAGAATGGGGTTGCACTTGCCAACCATGATAATTAGTTCCGTCGTAGGAAAGAGCTATTAAATAGCGCATAGGAGTGGAGAGATTATAAGAAGAAATTGCTTTGCTTTGAGGTCTAAGGGTTATGCGGTTGTTACTTCTCAAACTCAAAATTCATCACCTCTACATTATGATATAAAAGAAAAAAATGCCACACTTCTCCCGAAGTATGGCATCCGTATTGAGAAAAAA
>CALFGU010000207.1 GCA_937877685.1 uncultured Prevotella sp. | reverse complement strand
TTCTCCCTGCGGCGGAATATAGTTACGTAGCCCAGTGTGGCGGTCGCGGAGTCTATAGTTTCTGCATGTGCCCCGGTGGTGTGGTAGTCCCTGCGGCGAGTGGCCCTGAGCAACTTGTGGTCAACGGCATGAGTCCCTCAACGCGCAACACGGCATGGAGCAACTCCGGAATGGTGGTAGAAACCCGCTTGGAAGACCTTGACGGCGAACTCCGTCCGTTTATGCAAGAAGCCTTTCAGGATGAAGCGTTTGCGAGTCAGCACAAGGACTTCGCAGATGCCGAAAATCCGCTGCGCATGATGTATTTCCAAGAAGCACTTGAGCGTGCGTGCTGGATACAAGGCAACCGCCGACAAACGGCTCCCGCACAGCGCATGCACGATTTCGTAAACCGCAAACTCTCTGCCGACCTGCCCGCCACAAGTTACTCCCCCGGACTCATCGCATCCCCTTTGCATTTCTGGATGCCTAAGTTTGTCACCACCCGCTTGGCAGAGGGTTTCCAGACCTTCGGACAGCGCAGTCGCGGATTCTTGACTAACGAGGCACAACTCATTGCTACCGAAACGCGCACCTCAGCCCCTGTGCGCATTCCCCGAAATGGTGAAACCCTTGCCCACATTCGTCTCGAAGGACTCTATCCCTGCGGCGAAGGTGCGGGTTATGCGGGTGGCATAGTCAGTGCGGCGGTTGACGGAGAGCGTTGTGCGGAAGCGGCAAGCGGAATGTAGCAGTTAGCAACCTCTCACACAGCAGTTTAGAACGCTTTTAAACGTACTGAAAAGCGACACATTAAATAGCGTCATAGAACCCCTCAAAACAAAGTCTCACTCTCGAAAAACAATTAGTATCATTGTGCGCCGAGAGTGAGACTTTGTTTTGCGTAAAATAGATACTGTTTTCAGACGATGAATGTACGGCATCACAATGCCCCTTTTGCTCCCTCCACAATCCTTTTGCAACAAGAATCAGAGGCATCAGAAAATCAATTTGGCACACTTTTTGCTAATCTTCTGGAAACAGAGGCGCGCAAATAGCAGTTTCCGAGGTCAGAATCTTAAAAAAGCGAGACACAGCGCCCCTATAATATATAAAAAAGCAGTACCTTTGCAGAATGATGCGTCGTACACTCCAACTCTTCATAGCACTCCTGTTGCTCTTCATGCTTCCCGTCACAAGCAAAGCGGAAAGCGTGAAGCGTGACTCCGTAGTGGTGAGTTTGATAACGTGTCACCCGGGCGACCTCACGTATGAACTTTACGGCCATTCGGCATTGCGTGTGCAGGATCTCATGCATGGCACGGATTGGGTCTATAACTACGGTCTGTTCGACTTTGAGAGCGACAATTTCGTTTTGCGCTTTGCGCTCGGAAAAACGGATTACATGCTGGGAGTGGCGCCCTACCCCTATTTCCATTATGTTTATGCTTCGGATGGGCGACGCATGGACGAACAAGTGTTGAACCTCACGCCCCAAGAGAGTCGCCGCCTTCAAGGATTGCTGGAGGAGAATGCGAGACCCGAAAATCGCGTGTATCGTTACAATTTCTTTGAGGATAATTGCGTAACGCGTGCCGTGGATATGGTGGTTAAGGCCGTGGATGGGGAAGTCAATTTTCCTGAAGTCCCTGCCGACAAGACATTTCGCACTTTGGTGAAGGAACACACCACACCCAATCCGTGGGATAAACTTTGCCAAAACCTCATGCTCGGAATGGATGCCGACACTCTGATAGGTATGCGTGGCCAACTCTTTGCGCCGCTTTACGCTGCCAAGATTGTGGAACAGGCAACGATAACTGACAGCGCGGGAAACTCACGCCCGCTGGTGAGAAAGACCAACCTCTTGACACCCGACAGCACTCAATTTGCACCACATCCGCTTTCGCCCTGCGTGATATTCTCAGCGTTGTTGCTACTCTCCATTCTCGCTGTGTGGTTACGCTATCGCGGATGGGAAAAGACTTTTATAGCGTTTGAAACGCCCCTACTTCTTATCCAAGGGTTATGCGGATGCG
This sequence comes from uncultured Prevotella sp., assembly GCA_937877685.1. Classification (GTDB taxonomy): domain Bacteria; phylum Bacteroidota; class Bacteroidia; order Bacteroidales; family Bacteroidaceae; genus Alloprevotella. The sequence continues at coordinate 9,105 of CALFGU010000207.1, read as the reverse complement.
TCATCTTTACGCTCTGTTTCTTCTCTGAGCACCCAGCGGTTGACAACAACTGGAACGTGCTGTTCTTAAATCCCCTCCCCCTCTTGGCCATCCCTTACCAATGGTGGACCATCTGGAAAGGACACCGCAATTACTATCCCTATGTGCAACTCACATTGCTTGCCGCTTACGCTTTCGGTATTGGCATGTTGCATGCACAAGAAATCGTGCCTGAAGTTTGGCTGATTGTGGCCATCTTGGCGGTATTAAATTTGGGAAAGGTGGCAATTTCAAGAAAGGCATAGACACCTCAGAACGGGCAAGACACTCTGCCCCTCCCCAACACTTCACTCTCGACTCTTTAAAACATTTCAAATGACAATAACTTCCTCAAATATGCATCGCTCCACCTTGCTGCTTTCCCTGTTGCTGGCGGTTTCTACCCTCTCGTCGGCACAAGGAGAGAAGAAAGCGAATGGTGTGCCTCGCGTTGTGGTCAACATTCTTGTTGATCAGTTGCGTTCTGACTATTTAGAGGCATTCATGCCCCTCTATAGCGAGGATGGTTTCAAGAAACTGCTTCACGAAGGTCGCGTCTATTCACAAGCGGAATATCCGCTCGCTAATCCTGATTTGGCTTCGGCAACGGCTTCACTTGCCACGGGAACTACGCCCAGCAATCACGGCATTACGGGCAAGCAATGGATTGACCGCAAGACGCTTCGCCCTGTGTTTTGTTGTGATGATAAAAACTTTACGGGCGCAGGCACAACCGATGCTTCTTCTCCCAAGCATTTGGCCGTTACAACGATAGGCGATGAACTCAAAGTGGCATCTGAAGGCAAGGCACTCGTTTATGCCATCGCCCCTTTCCGTGAGTCGGCCATCTTCTCGGCAGGCCATGCGGCAAACAGCGCACTTTGGTTGGACAACAACACTGGAAATTGGGTAAGTTCCTCTTACTATGGTGGCCTGCCAGCATGGGTGAACGTGCATAACCAATTCCACAACCTCGAAGAGAAAATTAAGTCAACCACTTGGGAACCTGTGAATTCCTTGACGGGCAATTTCAGTTATTTCCTTTCGGGTGGTATCAAAGAACCCTTCTCTCACAAATTCAAGAAAGAAACCGCCTACCTGGACTTTAAGACCAGCGGACTCGTAAACGAAGAAGTGGCGTCACTTGCTACCTCCTGCATGGTCAACACTATGGTTGGGCGCGATGACATTACGGATTACCTCTCCGTAACCTTCTATGCCGGAAACTTCCGCCACCAGACGGCATCCGTAGCCCCCATTGAATTGCAAGACATCTACGTGCGCCTTGACCATGCTGTGGCTGATTTGCTCAGAATCGTTGAAGAAAAGGTGGGCAAAGACAACGCACTTTTCGTCTTAACCTCTACGGGTTATGCCGATGAGGAAAGCGCAGACCTTTCAACCTATCGCATTCCCACAGGTAACTTTGACGTGGTGCGCACTGCCAGCATGCTCAACATCTATCTGGCTGCCATCTACGGACCTGGGCAATACGTTGAAGCAACTCACGGAACGCAGTTCTACCTGAACCACAAACTCATTGAAGAGCGACAAATCAGTTTGACCGAACTTCTTGAACGCTCACAAGACCTACTTCTGCAATTCTCTGGAGTAAAGGATGTTTATACTTCTCAACGCCTGCTTCAAGGCGCTTGGACTCCGGGCATCAGCAGAATCCGTGGTGGTTACAACGCCATGACTTCGGGAGACATCTTCCTGGAAATTGCGCCCGGATGGAGGTATGTTAATGCTGACACGAAGGAAAACCAACTGGTGAGAGAATCTTACATTCCCTTCCCCATCATTTTCTATGGTCACTCCATAACTGCGGCAAAAATCGAAACGCCTGTCACCATCGACTTTATCGCTCCTACGCTCTCGAAGGTGATGCGCATTCGTGCCCCGAATGCTTGTAGCAATGCTCCATTGCCCTTGCAATAAAAGGACAGTGACACCCATTCTGAACAAGCACTACTCATAAGAAAATCAAAAACTATTATGGACATATTTAAATTCCTCACCAAACTCTTTGGTACTAAATCTCAACGCGACATTAAGGCGATTAAGCCCATTGTTGACGAAATTCTCCGCATTTATCCTGACATTGATGCGCTCTCTAATGATGACCTCCGCGCTAAGACTCGCGAACTGAAAAAAATCGTACAATCTTCAGGCGATGAACTTCGCAAAGAAATCGAAGTGCTTAAGGCAAAGACTGAAGAAACTCCCATTGAAGAGCGTGAGTTTATTTTCAAGAAAATTGACAAACTTGAAAAGGAAATTTTGGAGCGCTACGAAGAAAAACTTAACGAGGTGCTCCCCACAGCCTTTGCTGTCGTAAAATCTACTTGCCGACGCTTTAAGGACAGTACAGGACGTTTTGACACTGTGCTTACCGCTACGGACTTCGACCGTGAGATGGCGGTGATGTATCCCGACGTAGTGCAGATTGATGGTGACAAAGCGCTTTACGACGATGACTTTGAAGAAAGCGACTGGAACATGGACCCCTATCCTTGCCAGTTGTTTGGTGGCGTAGCAATCCATCAGGGAAAAATTGCCGAAATGGCTACGGGTGAAGGTAAGACGCTTACATCTACCTTGCCTATCTATTTGAACGCACTTACGGGTAACGGTGTGCATGTCGTAACGGTCAACGACTATTTGGCAAAACGTGACGCCCGCTGGAACGCTCCTCTTTACTTATTCCACGAACTTTCGGTGGACTGTATCGATAAGCACCAGCCCAATTCCGAAGCGCGTCGTCGTGCTTACCAAGCCGACATCACGTATGGTACAAACAACGAATTCGGTTTCGACTACTTGCGCGACAATATGGCAATGAGTCCCAAGGATCTCGTTCAGCGCATGCACAATTTCGCTATTGTCGATGAAGCTGACTCTGTGCTTATCGACGATGCCCGTACGCCGCTCATCATTTCGGGACCTGTGCCCAAGGGTGACGTACAGTTGTTTGAGCAATACCAACCCCTTGTCGAAAAACTCGTAACTGTTCAGAAGCAACTGGCTACGCAACTCCTCACTGAGGCGAAGAAACTCGTGGATTCGGATAATAAGGAACAGCGTGAGCAAGGTTTCCTCCAACTTTTCCGTTCTCATAAGGCGCTTCCCAAGAACAAGCCCCTCATCAAGTTCCTCTCTGAACCTGGAGTGAAGACGGGTATGCTCCGTACGGAAGAGATTTACATGGAGAACAACAATAAGCGCATGCCTGAGGCTGTTGCTCCCCTCTATTTCGTGGCGGATGAAAAGATGCACTCTTGCGACCTCACGGATAAGGGTACTGCTTGGTTGGCACAGCAGGTGGGTGATGAAACCCTCTTCGTGCTTCCCGACATTACGGCAGAAATTTCTGCGCTTAAGGCATTGGGGCTCCCCGATGAAGAACGCATTGAGCGCGAAGACGCACTTTATGCCGACTATGCCGTAAAGAGTGAGCGTATTCACACCATTCAGCAACTCTTGAAGGCGTATTCGATGTTCGACCTCAACGTGGACTACGTCGTAATGGACGGTCAGGTAAAAATCGTTGACGAACAGACAGGACGTATTATGGAAGGTCGTCGCTGGAGTGACGGTCTCCACCAAGCCGTAGAAGCTAAGGAACACGTAAAGGTGGAAGCGGCTACGCAGACTTTCGCTACGATTACCCTTCAGAACTATTTCCGCATGTACCATAAGATTTCAGGGATGACAGGTACGGCAAGCACGGAAGCAGGTGAACTTTGGAACATCTACAAACTCGACGTGGTGGAAATCCCCACCAATATGCAGTGGAAGGATCTCAATGGTCCCGCAAATAATCGCAATGACCAGAACGACCGTGTCTATAAAACGAACCGCGAAAAGTATGCAGCCGTAATCGAAGAGATTATCAAGGAGCGCAATGCCGGTCGCCCCACCCTCGTTGGTACAACAAGCGTAGAAATCTCCGAACTCCTCAGCCGTATGCTCCGCATGCGCGACATTCCTCACCAGGTGTTGAACGCTAAGCTTCACCAAGCGGAAGCTGATATTGTAAAGAATGCGGGTCGTAGCACAGACGGTAAGGGTGCGGTGACTATCGCAACGAACATGGCGGGTCGTGGTACGGACATTAAGTTGAGCGATGAGGTGAAAGCGGCAGGTGGTCTTGCCATTATCGGTACGGAGCGCCACGAAAGCCGACGTGTTGACCGCCAGCTCCGTGGTCGTGCCGGTCGTCAGGGAGACCCCGGTTCGTCAATCTTCTTCGTGTCGCTTGAAGACCAACTCATGCGACTCAATGGCGGAGACAAGATTTCGAAGGTGATGGATAAACTCGGCTTCAAGGAAGGCGAAGTGCTCGAATCCTCAATGGTGAACTCCAGCATCGAACGTGCGCAGAAGAAGGTGGAAGAAAATAACTTCGGCATCCGTAAACGCCTCCTCGAATACGATGACGTGATGAACAAACAGCGTTCTGTTATCTACGAAAAGCGTCGTCACGCCCTCATGGGGGAACGTATTGGCATGGATATCTCAAACATGATTTGGGACCGCTGTATCTATATCGTTGAAAAGAGTGCCGACTACGATGCCCTCCGAGATAGTTTCATCGAAATCATGGCTATGGAAGCGCCTTTCACTGCTGAAGAGTTCGCTTCAATGAAGCAGGAAGACCTTTTCGAAAAGGCATTCGAGGCAGCTATGGCGAATTTCAAGCGTCGCACAGACCGCCTTGCGGAAATCGCAGTTCCCGTCATCAAGCAGGTGTATGAGCAGCAGTCGCATGTCTATGAAAACATCCTCATCCCCATTACGGACGGCAAGCTCGTTTACAACATCCGCACAAACCTCCAGAAGGCGTATGAAAGTGAAAGCAAGGAAGTGGTGAAAGACTTTGAAAAGGCCATCCTTCTCCACAACATCGACGACGCTTGGAAGGAAAACCTCCGCGCTCTTGATGAACTCAAACACTCTGTGCACAATGCCAGCTACGAACAGAAAGATCCCCTTCTTATCTTCAAGCTCGAGAGTGTGAAGCTCTTTGACGACATGGTGAACAAGATTAACAATGCGACCGTTGCCACCTTGATGCGCGCACAAATCCCTGTGCAAGCACCACAACAGGTGCGCGAAGCAGCGCCTGAGCCCGAGCAACCCAAGCAAAAGTTGCAGGAGTCTCACGGTCCCGCTCAATCGCCCGAATCTTCCATGCAGCAGGCAGCACAACGCGACACACGCGAGCGCGCTCCTCAGCCCATCGTGAAAGAACAACTTCCCGGTCGCAACGACCCCTGTCCTTGCGGAAGCGGAAAGAAGTTTAAAAACTGCCACGGCAAAGGTTTGTAAATAACACATAAAAGCAAGTTACCCACACCTGAGTAACTTGCTTTTTTTGTTGAGACTTGGGGGAAATTTAGTCTCAATAAGTAACGATTCTTTGAGAAGTAGTTGCGTTTCTTTGAGAAGTAGTAACAAGAAATAGAATCCTGCCGACACCGCACTTACTTACTCACCCACCGCACTTACTTATTCACGCTTCAATTTGACTTTTGACTTCATTACTGCTTACCACAAGGATGCTCACTTCAAACAATAACCACATGGGGATTGCCACAAGGAAGAGCGTAAAGGCATCTGCCGTGGGGGTGATTATTGCTGCAAGAATAAGGAGGGACACAATCACGTGACGGCGATACTTGCGCATCATCCCCGCACGGAGAAGTCCTACGCCAGCAAGCAGACGGCAAATTACGGGTATTTCAAACACTACGCCCATTGACAAACCCAGCATGAGGAGGGTTTCCAAGTAGGAAGAAAGGGTTACGGTGTTTGCCACAACGTCACTCACTTGATACGACCCCAAGAAGCGGAACGTCAGGGGGAAGATTAAGAAATAAGTGAGCAGTAACCCCAGCATGAACATGAAATACCCGCTCACCACCAAGCGAATGCCCAAGCGGCGTTCGTGAGTGTAAAGCGCGGGAGAGACAAAGTGGAACAACAGATAGATAATGTAGGGCAAGGCCATGAGAAACCCTACGGAGAAAGCCGCCTTCAGGTGGAGCATAAACTGTTGCGCAAGTCCCGTATTGATTAACTGCACGTCTAAAGGCTGTAAGGGCGCTGCCTCACCCGAAGTTACGTAGGCCGCCATCTGTTCCAACAGGCGGTAAGTTACAAAATTGTCGGAACAAGGGGCAAGCAACACGTCGAACAATTCGGTCTTAAAGCAGAAGGTCGCAATGGAGCAAACCACTACGACTATTGCGCTCTTGACGATGCTACTTCGCAAGGCGTCAAGGTGTTCCCAAAAGGATTGAGGGGCAGAGGGCACGACGAGACTTTATTTCTTCGTTTCGTCGTTCTCAGACTCTTTACCGTTCATGCCGTCCTTAAAACTGCGGACGCCTTTGCCGAGGCCCTTCATGAGTTCGGGAATTTTCTTACCACCAAAGAAGAGCAACACTACGAGAGCTATGATTACGATTTCTTGAAAACCAATTCCAAACATAAGTATAAGGTTTTGAGGTTTGATTTATGAGGTTATGAGGGATTAGGTTGTGAGGTTTTAAGGTTATGAGGAATGGAGGTTTTAGGGTTATAAGATGTTCATGAAGGGAACTCATCCTCCGCATGGTTCTTATCCCCTTAAAGCGAAGCGACCTTAAAACCTCAAAACCTTACTTCAACATTTTTACTACAGCAATTTGCAATGCCAAACCAGGCAAGCAGAACCACAAGGTAGTTGCGCTTGAAAGCAACAACCATTCAGCCGCCGCACCGAGAAGTTGCGCACCGACAATACATAACACTGCCGTCAACATGGGTTTACGAACCTTCCCCATCAGTGCCCAACTCACGCCAAGGGCAAACACTACCGACTTGAGGAGTACAACGGGGAGCATCGCAACGGAAGGCATGGCAAACAGGAATGTGTTGATGAGCGGACTCACTAATGCCGTGAGTAGCGCTACTCTCCAACCCCATCGGCAAGCAGCAACAATCGTGAATAGGTAAATAGGTTGGAAGATGAGGCCTCCTTGAGGCACAAGGTGGCATAACTGAGGGAGCACAACATTACCCGCCGTGAAAAGCAGGGCAAAGAGATACGTGCGCAGGTTGCTCAACGTGAGCAAAGATGCTTGATATTGATAATTCATAAACTACTGATTTCTTACGCTATTAGACGTTGCAAAAAAAACACCTTAAAGACGAGCCACAAAGACTCAAATTCAAAATTTACTTTGAGACATAGGGCGCCTAATTAGGCACTTTGTTTTTGCTCCTTCTATTTTTGTTTTCGGAAGTTCTTTAAAACTTCGTTTTTTCACTATTTTGGGGAGCGTTCAAATTAGACTTTGTTGTTCTAAAAAACTGCGAATCTCCTCAACCATTTCATCAAGGTCGGTAAGGAGTAAGCACCGCTTTTCTACGGGGCACATGTCCGTTCCTGCTCGGTTCTTAATGTTCGCCACCAGGGTCAGAAACGTGACGTCAACGCCGTTTGTGCGCAACAACTCTAATGCCGGGGCACTGATAACGTCAGCATATACCCGCATGACTCCTCCTTTTATCATTAACACCGCAGCTCCTTTGCCTATAACCTTATCCGCAAGTTCACTATCGCGAAGAAACGCGGCGTCGTGCACAAGCAGTTCATACAAATCTACAACCCCGCGTCGCGAAAACTCACGCACTTCCCCGCCCTTGCGGATGACGCAAGAGAAGTTGCCTTGGTGAAGATGGGTGATGAGATTTTGCATGGGAGGAAAGGGGAATGGTTAACGATGAACGGGGAAAGGGGAACGGTTAAAGGGGAACGGTGAACGATTAAAGGGGAAGCGTCATCCACAGCGCTCTATCAAAGCGTGTTTTGCTTGAGTTTTTCAACAAACTCATCAATACGGCGGAGCTCGCGAGGAATCTTGATGTTCTGCGGACAGTGTTTGTTACACTTACCACAACCTATGCAGTGATCAGCTTGGCGTAATTTTTCAACAGCTCGGTCATAGCCCACCAAGAAAGCACGACGCGCCTCCTTGTAATTCGCATCCTGACTACTTTCTGACACATTGCCCTCATTCACACACTTGTTGTAATACATGAACAACGAAGGGATGTCAATGCCATAGGGACAGGGCATGCAGTAAGCGCAATAGTTGCAAGGAATTGTGGGATACTGCTCCATGAGTTTCGCGGCGTGGAACAGGAATTCGTTTTCCTCCTCCGTCAGAGGTTGAAGAGGGGCAAACGAACGGATGTTGTCTTCCAAATGTTCCTTATAGGTCATACCGCTCAAGACAGTCATCACGCCCTTTGGCGTACCTGCAAAGCGGAATGCCCATGACGCCACGCTGCGTTCAGGGTCTTTTTGTTTCAAAAGGGCAACCACGTGGTCGGGCACCTTTGAGAGGCGTCCGCCAAGCAGAGGTTCCATAATCTGAACGGGGATATTGCGCTTCTCCAATTCCTCATAGAGATACTTTGCTCCGATGCCGCTACCCTTAGCAATATGCCAATCCACATAGTTCATCTGTATGAGCACAAAGTCCCAGTGATACTTGTCATGAAGTGCCAACATTTCGTCAAACACTTCCTTTGAACCGTGAAACGACCAACCTAAATGGCGAATGCGTCCGGCTTTGCGCTCCTCAACAAGGAAATCCAAAATACCATTATCCACATAGCGTTGACGGAATTTCTCCATGCCGCCCCCACCTATGGAGTGGAGCAAATAATAATCGATATAATCCACCTGAAGGTCCTTAAACGACTGATGATACATCGCCAAGGAGTTTTCACGCGAGTAATCCGAGAAGTTTGACAACTTCGTAGAGACGTAGAACGACTCACGGGGGTGGCGCTTCAAAGCATTACCCGTAGCCTTTTCCGACCAGCCCTGCACATATACGGGAGAGGTATCAAAATAATTCACCCCGTGGGCAATGGCATAGTCTACGAGTTCATTCACGGCGTCTTGGTCAATCACGTTTCCCTCACCGTTGGGATTGGGAATCGTTGGCCAACGCATACATCCGTAACCCAGGAGCGAGGGTCGGTCATTGCCCAGTCCGGGAAACGTTCTGCACGTCATATTAT
>CALFGU010000206.1 GCA_937877685.1 uncultured Prevotella sp. | reverse complement strand
GCAGGCGGTGAAGAGTGCGCTCGTTTCGCAAATTGACTTCCTCGACGTGATGGCAAGCATTGCGGGCGTGGGCAATGGTGAAGCACGCTCCGCGGACGGTATGCCTGGAGAAGTGGCGACTTGGTTTGGCAATGACGAAAAGGGACGTGCGTTTGCCATGGGCATGGCGCAAAACCACACCCTCACGCTTCGCACGGAGAGTTGGAAGTTTATCGAACCCAAGGGCGGTGCGGCAATGATTCCGTGGGGACCCAAGATTGAAACGGGGTATGCTACACATCCGCAACTCTTCAAGCACACCAACGGCGAGTTTGACGAAACCCAAAACCTCGCGCCCCACTACCCCACCATCGTTGAGCAGATGTCCACCTTGTTGGAGCAGGTGAGGCACGCACGCTATGAGGATGTCGGCACACAGACACCGTAAGCATATTATGACACTTCCACATCACCAAGAGAAAATGGTGGTGTGGATTTTTTTGTGGTTTCACATTTCAGCATTGCGGGGATGTATAATTTAAGAAGCACTCCGAATGGTCATTATAATTAGTTATCTTACTAAGAAATTGACCTGAATTTTATTAAAAAATATTGCTGTCTGGTAAAATTAATCTCTTTATTTTAGAGAACACGAATTTCACGAATAACACGAAACCTTTCGGAGTGTTCTTTGCTTATCGCATACGAATTGCACGAATACCATCCGGATGGTAAAAATTCGTGTCATTCGCCTCTGATTAAGAAATATTCATCCCGTATAGGTTCGTGTTATTCGTGAAATTCGTGTTCTTTTAAACATAGAAATTCGCGTTTTTTCGGTTGAATTTCTATAATGGGGCTTGTATGAGTACAACGATCCATCAAACAAAAAGTTATCTGTGTTTACCGGACAGTTCCCATTGCCTAAGGCAAACAAAAAAGGGATATAACATTTGTGGGTTATGTGTGCCCTCCTATGGGGGCATTACGAAAGTTATTTACCAAATTGTCTACGTTGTCTAAATACAAACAATACTGTACTGAATATGTTTGAAGAGAGATTTGTTATATAGGAGCAATAGTTATCTTACTAAGAAATTGACCAGAAATTTATTAAAAAAACTATAAATATAGTAGTGAAATACTATTTTTATCGTAGAAAAGTTTTGAGTTAGAAAACTAACTACTATATTTGCCGTAGAAAACAAAACAACACTACTATAAGACGTATGAAACAGAAGAATTTGACGAAGGCAGAATTGCAATTGATGAACATACTTTGGGCGAAAGGTGAAGCCACCGTTAGCGAAATTATTGAAGAGATGGGCGAACCGAAACCTGCTTACACCACGGTGCTCACCGTGATGCAGGTATTGACGCGCAAGGAAGTCGTATTTCCCGAGCGCCGAGGTAAGGCACACGTGTTCCGCCCCCTACTCTCACGCGAGGAATACATCAACGGTTTTATGCAAGAAACGCGCGACACCCTCTTCCATGGTTCGCTCCGCAACTTCCTCTCCTTCTTCGTGAAGAGTGAGAAGTTGAGCAAAGAGGAACTTCAGGAAATTCTTGAAGAAATCAATGGCGAGAAGTAAACGGAATTACACAAGAGATATTAAACCCATTCAACGAATTTCTCCCGCTCCATGATAAGTTCATTTTATCCCCTGCTCTACGGTTACGCCAGCATGTTGCTCATGTCCGTCTTGCTGGTGGCTTTCTACCTCATATTCCTCTCCAGGAAGCACTCATTTCGCTTCCAGCGCAGTTATTTGCTCGCCATCCCCATGGTGTGCTTGTTGCAGGTGGGCGCTTACTTTGCGAAGTCTTATGTTGAAGGCAAGCACGTGCCTGAAGTAATGACGATGACGCAGGAGGAAGCCGAAGCCTACCTTGCCTTGCATCCCGAATCGGTAGTGGAAGAAGCGGCTTCGTCACTACCCGAGCAACCTCAAAATGCCGTAATCCCCTCCACGGAAACCCATCACGAAGAAGCACCTACGAAGGACGCCCCCATCGTCCTCACACTCACGGCTGACAATGTGCGCACCGCCCTCTGCATCGCCATTCCCGCGGTGTCGGTCATCTTGCTCCTTATCATCATTATCCCCCTCGTACGCTTGCGCCTCATGATGCGCAAAGGTACGTTTGAGGAGGCGCGTGCGGAGGAAAACATCCTTCATGCCTCATGGATACAAACGCCCTTCTCCTTCGGGCGCACCGTCTTCTTGCCCATGGGTCGCACTCCCGATGAAGAGCGCCTCTTTATCCTTCACGAACAAGCCCACATCGCTTGCCGACATTACATTGACGTTTGGGCGATTGAGTTGCTCACACGCCTCATGTGGTTCAACCCCGTACTTTGGATGGTGCGCAAAATGCTACGCGACCTTCACGAATTTGAAGCCGACCGCCTCGTGCTTGAACAAGGCACGGACGCATATACCTACCAATGCCTCCTCGTGAGCGAAGCCTCGGAGGATTGTACCATCATTGCTAACGGGTTCAACAATTCCTTCATCCGCCGTCGCATCAAGGAAATGAAGCGCACCGAGCGCGTAGGCATTAGTCGCTTCGGCAAACTCCTTACCGCCTTGTGGATGCTTGCACTTACGGGCGCTACGGTTGCCTTTGCCCTACCCCAAAAGCCTGCTACGATTGTGCAAGTCATGAGAGAGACTCACGTTATGGGCGTGGACACCTGCTATGTGGAAGAAAGCGTTGCCCCACCGCAAGTAAGCATAACGCAACCCTTATTTGTCGTGCATGCGCATGGGGATACCACGGAGTTTACGAGCATCGTTAGCGAGACTCCCGATAGCATGTATTCACAACGCCTTTTCATCAAATACCCTGCGCGCTCAAAAGAAGAAGCAACCGCGATTTCGGGTCGCATACAAAATCAGGTGCAAACCGCGCTCAGATTGGCAGAGGTGGATAAGTTGCGACAATATGCAAAGCAAGCACCAACCACTCCCTCTCCCGCGCCTCAACAAAAGGAGAGCGAGGAACCTACCCCACAAAGCACCTCCACCGAATACGAATTTCCCACCCACGACCACAACGGTTGGCGCTATGTCATGGACCTTCCCTTGCATGCCCCCAATGACCAACGTCGCATGTGGATTCGCCACGAGGGAAACGAAACCCACATCACCTTTGCGAAGTACATCAGTAGCGACGACGAAATCGTGCGCTTCGGAGGCCCCGATAGTTACATTGTTGACACTGCCACAGGTTACCATTACAAAGCCCGCCGTAGCATTCCCACCTACGCCTGGCATTACTTCCACGTCAAAGGCATGAAGGGAAAAACCGTGGACATCACCGTGGTCTTTCCTCGCATCCACGACACTGCCCAATGGATTTCACTCTACCAAGTTACCTCACATTTGCAGAGTGGCGAGCGAATCAACGTAAAGCAATATTTGCAGAAATAAAAAGTAAAAAACCATGAAGAGATTTCTATTCCCCCTCATAACCCTTCTTCTCATCACGTCATGCGGTCCTAAGTATTACATTGTGGCCGAGCGCGATGAACAAGGCAAAATCCTCTCCGTAAGAGAAATGACGGAGGCAGAAAAAGCGGAGACAATGCGTCTGAAAAAGAACGCACTGACTTACGACACCGTCCCCACCTTCCGCCTTGCCACACTCAAAAAGCCTGCCGAGAACTACGACCCCGAGGATTACAACACCTTTGCCGTCTATACCCATCCACACACCGTGGCACCCTTACAGAGCCCCCAAGGCACGGACAATTTAGCGATATGGTGCACCAAGGATGCCACCTACCTCGCTATCGTGGACGAACAAATGTGGACAAGCAGATACCATCAAACATCCAAAGATGTTCACCTACGCGATAGTCAAACTGGCAAAACCTACCCCATCATCAAACTCTTGGGTTACCCCTTGGATCAGGTCTTTTGGATAGAAGGCATTCCAGGCGAATGGCGTTGTCGCGTCCTCGTCTTCCCACCTCTCCCCAAGCAATGCACAACCATTGACATCATCTTCGACGGTCCTAAACCCAAGCACGTAAAAGGCACTACAGGTTGGGGCATTCGCAAATCTCTTTACAAAATTCCCGTCAGCACACTTCAAGCACAACAACACATCGCCACGTTTAAGGAAACCGTGGTCGTAGAATAAACGCATACGCATCAACAAATCTGGGGAGCGGAAGTCCCTCACCCCTCCGTTCCCCCTTTTCACCCACCGATGTACTATAAAAACAGTATGAAGCAAAATTATATCCCACTTAGTAAAAACTAAGTCGGACTTAGTTAAAATTAAGTCGGACATAATTTGAATGAAGTGCCTAATAGTTTTTCATATCTCAACCATTGCTCCTACCGCCCCTCTAAATCACCAGCTTACACCCCGATCGTGAAAAAAATATAAAATTTCCCTAAAAATTCTGTCACAAAAAAGCCTCTCGATCGTTATATAATTAGAAACACTTAACCCATAATTTTCATGAAACACCTACTCCCCCTCCTCATTGCGCTCTTCGCCCTCTCGGCACAGGCGCAAACCTTCAAGTTCAGCGTGAAGGGCACCATCGTTGAAGAAGGTACGAAGGACGCACTTCCCACGGTGAAAGTGCAACTCCTCACCACCGACTCCGTGCGCGAATCGCACGCCACAACCAACGAAGAAGGCGCCTTTCTGCTCAAAGCCAAGAAGGCGGGCAAGTACATTGTCTGCGCCGAAATGGTGGGCTTCGAAACGCTCTATCACAATGTGGAGTTTACCACCAAGAAATCCGCCATCGACCTTGGTAAACTCACGCTCACGGCTGAATCTTACCAGCTGGACGAAGCGCAAGTCACCGCCCTCTCGCGCATGATGACCGTGAAGGCCGACACCCTCTTGTTTAACACCAAAGCTCTGCGCCTTCCGCCCAACGCTTCGCTCGCCGCAATGATGAAGGAGTTGCCCGGCATTTCCATCGACAAGGACGGCAACCTCACCTTTCAGGGCAAGACGGTGAGTCAGATTCTCGTGGACGGCAAACCCTTCTTCGGCGATGTGAGTACGGCGCTTGCCAACATGCCTACCGACGCCGTGAAGGACGTGAAGATGTATGAGAAGACGGACGAGGAGAAGGAGTTTCGCGGCGAACTCGACACGGACAAGGCTACCGTGGTTGACCTCACAATTAAGGACGAATATAAGTCGTCGTGGATGGCAAACATTGACCTCGGCGCTGGCACTCACGACCGCTACATCGGCAAGGTGTTTACCACGAACTTCACCGACCGCCGTCGCACCGCCATCTTTGGGCAGGTGAACAACGTTAGCCAGAATCAGAGTGTGGACGAAAACGGCAACTGGTCGTACTGGGGCGGCATGAACGGCATCTACACCTATCGCAAGGCGGGCGCCATGCTCCAGTGGGACAACGGCAAGGGCAACAAGGAAGCGGGCAACTTGCGCGTGAACGCTAACATCAATCTCTCGCACAACGACCAAACGACCATCACCGACAACAACAATGAAACCTTCCTCGGAGGCGGAAAGTCGCAATACGGCTTTGCTCACGCTGAGCAAAAGGCGCATCGTGTAGGTGGAGATGCGAATGCCACGCTCACGTACAACATCGACTCGCTCAACCGCATCTACTTGCGTGCCCAGTATTCGTATAACGCCAACGATAGTAAGAGCCAATCTTTCTCATCCACCTATCACGAAGCGCCCACCGACAATGGCAACTTGGCGGGTAGCCTCATGGCGAACGACGCTCCCGAAGCGCTCCGCCAGCAAGCGGTGAATGCACAACGCAGTGCGGGATTGGGCACGTATAACAACCACAGAGTGGGCTTCTACGGCAACTATACGCACGTGTTCCAAAAGGCGGGTCGCACCATCGACTTTTACGTTACGGGGAATTACAACACTACGGACAACGAGAGCGACGCCCTGCAACATTACCGCTACTTCCGCCCCGACGCTCCGCGCCCCGAATTGACCAACCGCCAATTCACGTATGGTCCCAGCGATAATTATTACTTGTCGGGCGAAGTGAGTTACACCGAACCCTTGAGCAAACACCTGAAACTCAAGGCAACTTATAATTACACGCACGAGAAGAAAGACAACCGCCACGACCTTTACCAGCTTGACCGCTATGATTACTACGCCAACCCCAACGTGCCCGTAGGTTTCCGCCCCACTCCTGGCGACTCGTTAGAGTTCGTGCGCAACGTGGAAAACTCTACGTTCTCCGACCTTTACAACAATGCCCACCGCGTCGTTTTGCGCCTTCAGGGGCAATGGGATAAGGTGGACATGGCGATTTCTCCGTTGGTAACGCTCAATAATGAGAATCTGTATTATCAGAAGGGTAAGGAATTCTTTGCCCCCACCCGCACATCGGCACATTGGAACCTCTTCGGGACATTGAAGTATAAGTTTGACGCTCAAAACTACATTCAACTCAATTATCAAGGTTCTACTTTCCGCCCCATGCTTCAGGAACTGCTCCCCATTAGCAACACGAGCGACCCCATGTCGGAAACGGTGAACAATCCTGACTTGAAGACGGGATGGTTTAACTACATTTACTTCTCCAGTCGCTTCTTCAACACGAAGCGTGGCGACTCGTACAATGTGTATGGTGGCTTCAGCCAATCGTCTAACGACGTAGTGACCACCATGCAGGTTGACCCCGCAACGGGCTTCACACGTTACAACAAGAAAAACGTGAATGGCAGTTACCGCACGTGGGGTTCGGTAGGCACAGAGCAACCGCTCGACACGGCGCGCCACTGGACGCTCACTTCAAGCCTCTATATGAGTTACGACCACTCTACGGGGTTTGTAGGTGCCATGGGCAACGACCTCGGACTTTCCAGCATCAACAATGTTAACACCACCGCGCGACTCGGTCTTCGCTATCGCAAGGACATTTGGAGCGTGTCGCTCAACGGGATGTACGAAGGGCGCTACACTCGCTATAAGGAAACACCTCAGTACAACCAGGACGGACATACCTACGAAGTCATCCTTTCGCCACAAGTGGACCTCCCCTTCGGCATGAAGATTAACTCTCAGTGCATCTTCTACACCCGCACGGGTTTCTCCGACCCCATGCTCAACCACGACCAATGGATTATCAACGCCTCTGTCTCGCAAACCTTCCTGAAGGATAAGTCGCTCACCCTCCAACTCGAAGTCACCGACCTGCTGAAAGAACGCACCTCGGAATTCAGCCACCTCAGCGCCACCTCGCGCACCTTCAGCCGCACCGAATGCTTCCTCAGCTACGTCATGCTCCACGCGATTTATCGTTTGAATTTGGGAGGGAAGTAATATTTAGAGTTAGAGTACAACTTTTTTAGAGTACAGAGTACAGAGTACAACTTTTTTAGAGTACAGAGTACAACTACCATCCGGATGGCGCTCTTCCCCTGTTTATAGGAGAACCGACGCACGAAGTAAGAGCAGAGGACAAACTTGTTTGTACTATGCCTTACGAGAAGGAGGAAGATGAGCGTAGCGAAATCAATTGGGACCGCTTTAGCGGTGAGGGGGGGCTGATAATAATCCGCATGGTAAAAAATCTCACTCTAAACTCCTCACTTCTCGCTTGCATTCGCACCCTCTCACCACTTTGTGGTCCCCTCTCCCTATAAACAGGGAGAGAGCGCCATCCGGACTCCTCACTCCTAACTCCTCACTCTTCACTAATTAAAACTCCACACCCCTTCACTCGTCCAAAATGGGAAATAAAGTCATGAACTTGAGCTGACTAAAAGAATAATTACTAAATTTGCCTATGCAAACACATTTTATCGAAGTTAAACTCTAAAAAAATAGAAAGATTATGAATGCAATTAAAAGTCTTGTAGCAGTCCTACTGCTCTCGATTGTCCCCCTCACGGCAATGGGGCAAAAAGTCAAACCCAACTGGGCAAAACCTGGTTCTCAACAGAAAAACGTAAAAAATGAGCTAACGGTAACAAACCATGGCGCATTTAAATCCGAATTGACCATCAAAGAAGTCATGAGAACGGGTAATCTCGTCAAGATTACTTATACATTCAAAAATCTTGAAAAAGTGAGTGTACCATTTGTTACGGTCAGAAGTTATGGCGAGACTAGTATTGGAGTTTTCACTGACAAAAAATGTGAAATTGTGGACATGACTTTTGCAGGCATAGGCTTAAACAAGACAGAAATCGGGAAGCGTGGTTACATAACCAAGACGCTTAAGCCTGGGGAAATAGTAGAGGGAGTGCTTTACGTATCAGTAGATCAGACTATTAATAAATTGAATAGTATTAACTTCCAAGTCTATGCATATGAAAATTCGGGTTACATTGGAGACTGGCGAAATAAATTGACGAGAGGTGCAACTTATTCGTTCGCAAACATCCCTATTATACAGTACACGATTCAAGGCAGTCGCGTTGGTAACATTGATTTCACGAAACCTATCTCTACGCTCCCCAAAAAAGCACCCGGTTTATATGACTACATGAAGAAAGAAGAAAACGTCAACGAAATGGACGGATACACCGAAACTCGCGTGAAGTTCTATTATGGTTATGACTTAGTATTCGAGGGTGTCTCAACCGACGAAGGTCCTCAGAAGAGATTTGACGAAGTTACCTTCTATTCTAGCCGATTCCTCACCCCAAATGGTTGCTATCCGGGCATGCCTATGCAAGAGTGGGTGGAAAAGGGTGCCTACCTATGGGCTCAATATTACGAAACTTGGACTAGAGTGGGTTCCTACTGGTCGCGCTTTACTGGCGATTGTGCCGATCAAACACTTAAAGATGCGATGAAATTAGGATATTCTATACAACAATTCTTTATTAATTTTGAGAGGGCACATGATAAAGCTATGCAAAAAGACCCTGCGGCTATAACCAAAAAGGCGCTCCGTAAAGAACTCTTCTCTGAAAAAAATCTCCTTCCCAGCATTACAATCTTCATTGAGAAGTAAAATAACCACCATAAACGTGCGCGCCCGTAAGAAAGGCACAAACAACGCACGCAGGCAAATAAGATACATAGAAAAAGGGGTGCTAATCAGTAGCATCCCTTTACTTTTACCACACACAATAAATGAACCCTCTGAATGCCCATAGCGGAAACACTCAGAGGGTTATTTCTTTGCTTATTGTAATGAGTTATCGGAGTTCTTGGAAGACTCGGAATTCTTAGAACACTCCCAGGTTGCTACAATCATTAAATATGGCGAATGCCATGAGTGCGAGCAGGAGATACATGCCGATTGTTTGTGTGATTTCAAGGAATCGGTCGGAGGGTTTGCGACGCGTGATGACTTCGTAGAGCAAGAAGAGAACATGACCACCATCGAGAGCAGGGATGGGAAGGATGTTCATAAATGCGAGCATGAGTGAAATAAATGCGGTAAGTTCCCAGAAGCGTTGCCAATCCCATACGTCGGGGAAGAGGTTGGCAATCGTGCCAAACGAACCTACACTGCTTGCGCCTTCCTTGGTAAAGAGGTATTTCAAATCGCTTACGTAACCCACGAGGACGTTGCATCCATGGACTATGCCCGCAGGAATGCTCTCGAAGAAGGTGTATTCCGTTGTTACCACCTTATAGTCGGGTGCTTTGAAAATTACGCCTAACTTTAGGTCTTCGGGGAGGGTAGTGTGAAGTGTGTCGATAGAAGCATCAGTGCGTTGCACAACTAATGAGACTTGGCGCAGAGCGGTTGCTTCTTCAGGTGTAGAGGTTTGAAGCGCATTGTTCTTTACGTGCATCAAGTTTTGGAATTCATTCCATGTTGACAAACTTACGGAGTCAAGGGCAATGATTTTGTCGCCTGCATGGATACCAGCCTTGTCAGCGGGTGAATTTGGTGCAACTTGGTCAATAAGAGAAGGGATGCGTTGTGAGATATACGGGGTTGCGCTCTTTGCAGATCCAATCTCGAGCAAACTACGCTCTACACCAGGAATGACGTTATGCTCCTTGCCATCACGAAGGACTACGATGGTGTCGGCATCGGCAAGTGCGCGGAAGAAGTCGCCATTCATTTTGTGGAGTTCGCCAAGATTTGTGCGAAGGGGGATGTCGCCGTCTTGGAATCCATGCGCTTTGGCTGTTTCGCTGAACATGAAACCATGGGTCATGTGGGCAACGGGAATATACTTTTCACCCCAAGTGAAGAGAATGCCCACATAAATAATTAGTGCCGTAAGAAAATTGACGAGCACACCGCCAACCATGACGAGCAAGCGCTGATAAGCGGGTTTTGCGCGGAATTCATCGTCCTTGACGGGTTGTTTCATCTGCTCAGTGTCCATGGATTCGTCAATCATTCCCGCAATCTTGACATAACCGCCAAGGGGAATCCATCCGAGATGGTAGGCCGTGCCTTTAAAAGTAAAGAGTTTGAGCGAGAACCAAGGGTCGAAGAACAGACAGAATTTCTCAACGCGAATTTTAAACAAGCGTGCGAAAAGGAAGTGACCACCCTCGTGAAGCGTGATGAGGAGGGCAAAGCACAGAATGAGCTGGAGTATTTGTAAGAGTCCGATTGACATAGTTTAGTGATTTTGTGATGGAGGATGATGTTTATGGATGATTTTAATAGTTGGTCTATTTTTTGCAACCTAATACCCACTATTCATTAACAAGATTTGTGGCAAATTGGCGTGCTTGTGCATCGCTTTCAATGAGTTGTTCCAACGATGGATTTTGAATGAGTGGCACGGCATGCATGGTTTGTTCGATAATTCTTGCGATGCTGGGATAGGATATTTTGCCTTCGCGGAAGGCGAGATTTACCACTTCGTTGGCAGCATTGAGCACGCATGGCATTGTTCCGCCTGTCTCAATGGCTTCGTAAGCCAAGCGTAAGCATGGGAAGCGCTCCATGTCGGCGGGTTCGAAATGCATTGCTCCTAATTTGAAGAGGTCTAATCTGTCGCCATCGAGATAGAGTCGAGCGGGGTAGGTGAATGCATACTGAATGGGGAGGCGCATGTCAGGGACTCCTAATTGAGCCTTTACGCTACCGTCGGTGAATTGCACAGCGCTATGGATTATGCTTTCGGGATGTACCACTACATCAATATTCTCCGGAGCAATATCAAACAACCATTTTGCTTCTATCATCTCAAACCCTTTGTTCATCAAGGTTGCAGAATCAATGGTAATCTTTGCCCCCATCTCCCAATTAGGGTGGCGGAGTGCCTGAGCGGGAGTGACACCCTCCATTTGCTCACGAGTGAATGTGCGGAAAGGACCTCCGGAAGCGGTCAGCAGAATCTTCTCAATCTTATTGTCACCTTCGCCCGTTATGGATTGAAGAATGGCAGAATGTTCGCTATCAACGGGAAGAATGGCAACCTTATTTTTCAAGGCAAGGTTGCAAATCAATTCGCCAGCCACAACAAGCGTTTCCTTATTCGCAAGTGCAATGGTCTTGTGCGCATTGATAGCAGCAATTGTAGGACGTAAACCAGCAAATCCCACCATTGCCGTTAAGACGATGTCTATTTCGGTATTCGTGACCACTTCACAAAGCGCTTGACTACCCGTATAAACCTTGATAGGAAGGTCAGTAAGGGCATCAGCAACCTTTGTGTATAAGTCTTCACGAACAATAACAACCGCATCAGGTTGGAATTCGCGTGCTTGTTGGATGAGCAGTTCTGCGTTATTATAGGCGGTGAGTGTATGAACTTCGAAATGCTCAGGATGTTGGCGGATGACATCAAGTGCCTGTGTGCCAATAGAACCCGTTGCGCCTAAGATGCATATTTTCTTCATACGTTATACGTTCAAATCAATAATACCTTGAGGTAATTCAAGAGTAATGGTGCGGTTAGAAAGGTTGTAATCAACGAGGAAATCGTCGTGATAGGGCAAAACGATTTCACCCATCTTGGGGTGGTCAACATAGAAGAGGGTGTTGTAAGACGAATCATCTACCAATGTTATTTCGCCCACTTCTCCAGCATTTACGTCATAAAGTGTAAATCCAGTTAAGGCTTTGAGCGAAGAGAGTTCTTGGTCCTCATCCTCTTGAAGATGACAGAGGGGATAATACACTTGAAGACCCACGAGTTTCTTTGCTTGAACTTCGTTATCAACGTTTTCAAATTTAAGAATGGCAGTGTCGTTGTTTTTAAATCGATAGTTTTCAAGAAAGAATGGCACGAGGATTTCATCAATCTTCAATACGAGATAGTCTGACGTTCCGCGGTCGAAAGGATCATCGGTAAAAATCAACTCGACTTCACCTTGAAGACCGCGAAACTTTTGAATATATCCAATGTGGAAAACTTCGTTGTTATGTATCATTGTTTCTCTCTATGAATTACGGCGCCAAGTGCCTGTAAACGTTGCTCAATGTTCTCATATCCACGGTCAATTTGGTGGATATTATCAATGCGACTCACGCCCTCTGCCGTGAGAGCGGCAATGAGAAGGGCAATGCCTGCACGAATGTCGGGAGAGGACATCTTGCGTGCCTTTAATTGAATCTGTCGGTCATGACCAATGACCACTGCTCTGTGAGGGTCGCAAAGAATGATTTGCGCACCCATGTCAATGAGTTTGTCAACAAAGAATAGGCGACTTTCAAACATCTTTTGATGGATGAGCACACTTCCCTTTGCCTGAGTTGCCACAACAAGTAAGACGCTAAGGAGGTCAGGGGTGAGACCAGGCCAAGGAGCATCCGCCAATGTCATAAACGAACCGTCAAGAAAACTTTCAATCACATAGTGCTCTTGGCGCGGAATGTAAAGGTCATCACCGATACGCTCCATCTTGATACCTAATCTGGAAAAAGCGTCGGGGATAATTCCCAATTCATCATATGCAACATCCTTGATGGTAATGCCATCTCCAATCATAGCCGCCATGCCGATGAAACTGCCGATTTCAATCATGTCTGGCAGTATGCGGTGTGTGGTTCCTTCAAGACGCTCAACGCCCTCAATGTAAAGTAAGTTAGAACCAACTCCCGATATCTTCGCTCCCATCAACTTTAACATTCGGCAAAGTTGCTGAATGTAGGGTTCGCAAGCAGCATTATAGATAGTTGTTTTACCCTCGGCAAGCACTGCGGCCATGATGATGTTAGCAGTACCTGTAACGGACGCTTCGTCGAGCAACATATTTGTGCCCTTTAAGCGCTGAGACGTAAATATTTTAAAAGTGTCGTTTTCTTCACAAAAAGCGAATTCAGCACCGAGTTTTTGGAAACCAAAGAAATGAGTGTCAAGGCGTCTTCTGCCAATCTTGTCGCCTCCGGGTTTGGATAAAGTTGCACATCCAAAACGTGCCAATAAGGGACCTACGAGCAAAACGCTACCGCGAAGTTGTGAACATTTCTTCAGAAAGGATTCTGAATTGAGATAATCAAGGTTAATCTTATCTGCTTGAAATGAGAAGTCGCCTTCAGCATGTTTTTCAACCTTCACACCGATGTCAGCAAGTAATTGAATTAAATTATTGACATCAAGAATGTTGGGTATGTTGGTAATTCTGATTTTCTCGGGGGTGAGAAGCGTTGCGCAAATCACTTGGAGCGCTTCGTTTTTAGCGCCTTGAGGAACAATCTCGCCTTTCAGCAAGTGTCCTCCTTCTATAATGAATGCAGACATGGTTGCTTAATAACTATTGGGGTTTTTCACGCGATGGTTTGTGTCAATCTTAATCAATTCGTGGCGCTCAAAGGTTGGAGAAATTTCGCCATCTGTATATTCGGCAATGTCGCTGGCCACTTTATCGTTAGTAATACCATCCCCCTTCCAATCGGCAAGATTTCGCTTCATGCGGTTTCCTGCAGCCTTGAGAGTACTCTTTTTTAAATTACCATCAGGCATATCCTTAACTTTCTCGATAAGTTGCTCAACCAAGACACCATAGTGTCGGTATCTCATGTTTCGTTGAGGGTAGGGGAGTCGGTCGGGACGTGTAGAGTAAACGGAGAGACGCGTAATTTCAACGGGGTAATCAATATCTAATTCATAATGCGACAGGTAGGCCAAATGGTCCCACAATTTTGTAGTGTAATCGTAGGAGTATTTTCGATAACCTTCTCCCAATTCTTCTGTGTTCATATCCACCGCGCCCATTGCTTCTATGATACGTTTTGCATACTCTAAACGCTCATCACGATCAGGGATGGTTAAAGCATGTTCAACCATCTTAAGTATGTTTCTTCCATATTCAGGAAGCAATAATTGTTGTGCATTATTATCGTAATCCATAAATTGAATTCTGTTGAATTTGGAAAGAGGTGTATCTGAGTCAGCATTCATAATCAAGGGTGTGAAGATTGAGTAAGAATGCCTGTGTGTAAGGTCTTTATGGTAATGGTGATTTTGACTTTATAGCAACAAAATCTTTGAGGTAGAAGGGTTCAAAATAAGCAACATCTTCATACTGACCCTTTGCAATTGCCAATTCTGCTATTGGGAGCATAGACTTTGCCGTAGGGATGATGTTGTCAATAAATCTCGCATTGGGGTGGTTCAGAATCTCTTTACACTTCTCAGTTCCATTGCCGAAGAAATAAACTAATCCCTTGTCTAACCATTCATTGTATGTGTTAGCATCAATGACTTCGGCTTTCACTTCACGAACTTCTCGTAATGCGCGGTCGTAAATGGCGGTGTATGCTTCCATTCTGCGTGCATCAATCATGGGGCAGAGAAGGGCATTTTCATCCTCAATATCATCGGATAATAATGGTTTTACACAAAGCAATTTCAACGTAGGGATGGCTATAAGCGGAACATTCTTTCCATAGCAAATGCCCTTTGCGGTTGAGACTCCAATGCGAAGTCCGGTGTAAGAACCAGGACCTGAACTTACGGCTACGGCATCTAAGGGGATGGCATGACTTTCTGCAAAAGATAAGGCTTCTTCAACGAACTTAGCCAGATGCTTCGTGTGAGAGTTGGGTTCGTTGTTAATTTTTTCGAAAATAATACCACCATCTTGAGCAACGGCTACAGAGCAGGTTTCAGTAGAGGTTTCTATGTTAAGTATGCAAGACACGGTTGTAATCTGTTTTATTGTGATGGTTAGAAGGATATATCAACTCCAAGAGTCAGTGTTTCGTGGAATTGGAAGTAGGATTCTCCATCGGGTTTATTTACGCTATCGTCAAATCTTGGGTAGAGGAACAATTTGGTTTTTAAGTATTTATTAATGCGCAAATTAATGGTGTTTTCCCATTCAATCTGTGATTTGTCATAGTCGGTGAAGTAGTAGATTCGTCCGTTCCACTCAATGTCTTTGGTAATTGACCATTTAAACGTAGTCGTGATGTTCGAACCGAACTCTAATCTGCTATGTTTGTCTTTCAACCCATAATTGTTTACCAAGTTTCGGCGGTCGCAATATTTAAACTTACCGGCAAATGGTGAGAGCGACACGTTAAAATTGAATTTGTTGTTGCTATAGCGATAATCCATACCTAATGAAAGCAAACTTTCAAAGGGTGACATGAAGTCAGAATAAACCTTGGGATCGTTTGCTCTATAGCCCTTATAGAATTGCGTCCAACTCTGAAGTGTTGCCGTATAATACCATCTCTTCGTAGCCTGAATACCCACCTTGTTGGTTAAACGAATCAAGTCGGTATTCGTTTTAAACTCATGCAAATCATCACCCTTTGAATTTTGGAAACCAATCTTCATTTCCAATAGGTTTGTCCAAATAACTCCTTGCTTGTTGTCATAATTTGCTTCAAGATTACATGTTGCAAGCATGGAGTTATTGTTATCACCTCCCTTATACCAATTGTTGGAGAAATAGGCCTGCATAAATTCTAATGATGCATTGGCCTTAAATTTCCAGAAATTGGGTTTCTTTACAACTAATTTCTGAGATTCATCAAATGATTCGGTTGCGATGGGGACTAGCGACTGCTCTGTCTTTTTGGGTTTCTCAGCATCAGTTGTGGCTTCTGGAGTTGCGCCTTCGTGAGTGGCGCTTGATGCAACGTTTGAAGGTAAATAATTCTTGATGTTGTTTGGATTTTCCGTGAAAGTAGATGTGATTAACCAGCTGATATAAGCGTTTTTATTACGTGTTTCAGAACTTTTACTTTCAGAGTTAGATAAACAACCAAGAGTTTCTTTAAATATATCTTCGCTCAAACCATTTTGAAAGAACAGTTTGTAGTAGTAAGGGTTAGACAAAGTGTCATTGCCCTGATATTTCCATTTTTTGAAAGTTTCTTTTGTTCTCGCTAAAGAGTCAGTATAGGCGTCAATCGTACTTATTGAAACAGGATTTTCATCCTCATTTGTGCTCGTTATTTGTGCGTTTAACGTAAGACTTGAATACCCCAAACTCAATAGCGATATTAGAATTCGACTTACTTTCATAGTTCGAAAATCATTAAAGTAAAATAACTAAAAAATCTGCTATGCAAAGTTAATAGATTTTTAGGGATTTTCTCCGAAAATACATTCGTTTTTTGAGTTAATTGTTGAATTTATTATAAAATATATATGCCATGCAATGAGGTGTCATTTTTAATGTGTAACTTTACACCCGAATTAAGATTCGTATTCATTTACAAATCGAATTAGGCAAGCCACTGGTTAGAACAGTTGACTTGTCTCTTATTATGCATTCATCTCAATTGATAACAATGAATTTTTAAATATTTATGGACAAAAACACAATTATTGGATTAGTACTAATGCTATGTGTAGCAATAGCTTTTCCTTTCTTAAGTACAATTGGTAGCGAACCTGTGCCTCAAAATGTTGAGACGGTTGAAACCAAAACGGAACAAGTTGATGCTACGGTTGATGAATCTAAAACAAACGTTGCTCCTATTGTAGCAGATTCCAGTGCGCTTTTCTTTGCGTCAAAGCAACCAAATTATCAAGAGGCGGTGATTCTTGATAATGGAAAGGTGGAACTCATAATCGACCCCAAGGGTGGTATGATTGCGCGTGCAAATCTTCCTGAATATCGTAGTTATGAGCATTATAAGGCGGGAGAAGACGCTCCGCTTTACCTCTTTGATGAGACAAATTCCGAAATGAATTTCTCATTCGAAACTAAGGAAGATATTCTTTCATTGAAGGATTATTATTTTGTTGCAGAGAATCAGACGGACACAAGCGTAACAATGGTGTTGTCACACCCAAGTGGCGAAAAAATCATGCTTGATTATGCGCTTCTTCCTGATAACTACCTTGTGAATTTCACGATTCGCACTGAGAATATGCAGAAGCATTTCACACGCAATAGTGATATTCAAATTGATTGGAAGGATTGTGTGAAGCAACAGGAGAAGGGTTACTACTTCGAAAATATGTATTCAACCCTTACTTATAAGCTTACGAATGACGATACTGATAATCTTGCTGAAATGGAAGATGAGCAAGAGAAGTTGGAACAACCTGTTGACTGGATTGCCTTCAAGAATCAGTATTTCAGCGCAGTAATGATTGCTAAGGAATCCTTTACAAATGTTGACGTGAAGAGTCAACAAATGGCGGAATATTCTGGATATTTGAAGGGATATACGGCAAAGATGAACCTTCCCTTTGATGCTTCTGCTGAAGAAGTTGCTAATCTTCAGTTCTATTTCGGTCCTAATCACTATCGCACGCTTCAGAAGATGGATGATTTCCGTCTTTCAGAACGCGAAAATGATTTGCAAGAACTTGTTGACCTTGGATGGCCCCTCTTCCGTTGGATTAACCGATTCTTTACTATCTACGTGTTCGACTATCTTACGGCGATGAACCTCCCCATGTGGGTTGTGCTTTTGCTCATCACGCTCTTGATGCGCGTCATTGTTTACCCCACAACCAAGAAGAGTTATTTGAGCGGTGCGCGTATGCGTGTGCTTCGTCCAAAGTTGGATGTTATCAATGCGAAGTATCCTAACAAGGAAGATGCTATGAAGCGCCAGACAGAAACCATGCAACTTTACAGCCAATATGGCGTAAGTCCGATGGGCGGTTGCTTGCCAATGTTGATTCAAATGCCTTTGTGGATTGCAATGTTCAACTTTATTCCTAACGCTATCGAATTGCGTCAGCAAAGTTTCCTTTGGGCGGACGACCTCTCTGCATACGACGACGTGATTAACTGGGGCACTGAAATTTGGGGCTTGGGCAATCACCTCTCATTGTTCTGCTTGCTCTTCTGTGGTGCACAGATTCTTTACACTTGGATGACAATGCGTCAGCAAAGAGACACGATGACTCCCGAACAGGCTGAACAAATGAAGATTATGAATTGGATGATGTATCTCATGCCTTTGATGTTCTTCTTTATGTTCAACAAGTATTCAAGTGGTTTGAACTATTACTACTTCATCTCGCTCTTCATCAGTGCGCTCACTATGTGGTGGCTCCGCAAAACAACCGACGACAAGAAGTTGCTTGAACAACTTGAAAAGCGATACGAAGAGAATAAGAAGAATCCTAAGAAAAAATCAGGACTTGCGGCACGCCTTGAAGCCATGCAGAAACAACAAGAAGAACTCTTGAAGCGTCAGCAGGAAATCAAGCAGAAGCGCGGCATGTAAATATTGTGAAAGGAGAAATGAGAAAGAGTTGGCGAATAATGTCCTCCTTATTATTTCTCCTTTCTCTTTTTTTCATTATTATTTCAAATCCCCGTGAAAGTAAGTGAGACTTAGTGAAAACTATAAGTAACTTAATTTAAAATGTTAGTAACTTAATTTCAACTAAGTCCGACTCCCTTTTCATCATCTCTACATAACTGAAATTTAGAAGATTATTTAATCACTATTCAATAATCCAATTTATATGAATAAAATTCTCACATCCACTATGCTGACAATGGCACTTGCGGCTTGCTCTCCGTCTGCTTCTGTAGAAACAGACAGCATAGGCCGAACCACTGAATTTGCCGATTCTTCTCACCAATTTACTCCCGAGGTAATGTGGCAAATGGGACGTATTGGCAATTACCAACTAACGGCAGACGCTCAAAAGGCCGTTTATGGTGTGACGTATTATAGTGTGGAGCAAAACAAGAGTCGCTCTGTAATCTATGCATCCACACCTTCGACAGATAATGCTCCCGTGGCCTTGACTGATGGGGCAAGTTCGGAATATGCACCCTCGTTTATCCCTGGCACAGATAAGGTGGCATATCTTGCCGCTGACAAAGATGGCACTATGCAACTTTGGATGATGCATGCCGACGGCTCAAACCGTAAGCAGATTTCATTTGAGGCAACCGATGTGAATGATTACCTCTTCTCGCCTTGTGGTAAGAAGGTGATTCTTGTTAAAACGGTGAATCATGAAAGCAGTGTGCAAGAAAATGACGCTGATCTTCAATTGACAACGGGCATTGTTGCAAACGACCTCATGTATAAGCACTGGGACCACTACACAAAGTCTGCTCCTCATCCTTTCGTGGCAGATTTCGATGGCGAAAAGGTGGGTGAGAGCAAGGATTTGCTTGAGGGCGAACCCTATGAATGCCCCATGCTTCCCTTTGGTGGAGTAGAGCAGTTGGCATGGAGTCCTGATAGCAAGCAGATTGCCTACACGTGTCGCAAACTCGCTGGTTTGGATTATGCCATCAGCACCGATAGCGACATTTATTTATATGATATTGAGTCAGGCGCTGTTAAAAATCTTTGCAAGCCCGAAGGTTATGTGCGCCCCGCTTGTGACCCTACACGCTCTTTGAAGCATCAAGCAGTAAATCAATTTGAGGAAGATGTAAATGCTGGTTATGACCAAAATCCTCAGTTCTCACCCGATGGTAAATACATTGCGTGGAGCAGCATGGAGCGCGATGGTTATGAAAGTGACCGCACGCGTCTTTGCATCTACGAATTTGCAACTGGCAACAAGACCTATGTGACAGAAAGTTTTGAAAGTGGTGTCAACGAATTTGCTTGGGCGGAAGATAACCATACGCTTTACTTTAGCGGCGTTTGGCACGGACGTACGAATCTTTATCAAACCAACCTCAAGGGTGAAGTGAAGCAAATCACTGACGAGGTGGCGGATTACGTGCTCCTCGGCGTTCATCCCGATGGTAAGCAACTCCTCACTAAGTGTCACTCTATGAGTCGCGCAGACGAAGTATATTTGGTAAACATTGCCGACGCTCAGAAGACACAACTCACTCAGGAAAACGAACCCTTCTACTCTCACTTTGAATTTGGTGAAGTCAAGGAGCGTTGGATTGAAACAACAGATAAGAAGCAAATGCACGCGTGGGTAATTCTTCCTCCCAATTTTGATCCCACGAAGAAATATCCCACATTACTCTTCTGTGAAGGTGGACCTCAGTCACCCGTAAGTCAGTTCTGGAGTTTCCGTTGGAATTTCCAAGTAATGGCTAATCAGGGTTACGTTGTTATTGCTCCCAATCGCCGTGGTCTTCCCGGTTTCGGTATGGAGTGGTTGGAGCAAATCAGTGGTGATTACTCTGGTCAATGTATGCAAGATTATCTTTCGGCAATTGATGATATCGCCAAGGAACCCTGGGTAGATACAGAGCGTCTTGGTGCTGTAGGTGCAAGTTTTGGTGGTTATAGCGTCTATTGGTTAGCAGGTAATCACGAAAAGCGCTTCAAGGCATTTATTGCTCACGACGGTATCTTCAACACGCAACAGCAATACGTTGAAACTGAAGAAATGTGGTTCCCCAACTGGGATATGGGTCAAGCACCTTGGTATAAAGATGCACAGGGCAAGCGTGCAAAGGTATTCGAAACATCACCCCACCTTTACGTAGATCGTTGGGACACTCCCATTCTCTGCATCCACGGTCAGAAGGACTTCCGCATTGAATACACTCAGGCAGAAAGCGCCTTCACCGCCGCTCGTGTGCGTGGCATTCCCGCTCAACTCTTGCTCTTCCCCGATGAAAACCACTGGGTGCTCAAGCCTCAGAACGGCATCCTTTGGCAACGCACTTTCTTCCGCTGGTTGGATAAGTGGTTGAAGAACGAAGGTAAATAATTGGGGATACTTGAATTTCGGAATAACTTGGTGAATCTGCCTTACTCAGAAATTACAGATTCCTTCGCCAACTTAAATTTCACAATAAACTTTTAATAAACAATGTCAGAACAACTTAATCAAACGCTTCGCGATTCAAGGGCTGCACGCTGGACTGCGCTCCTTATCGTGAGTATCACCATGATGTTCGCCTATTTCTTTACCGACATTATGGCACCGCTCGAATCCATTCTTACCGCTTCCGTTGAAAATGGAGGTCATGCATGGACTAGCGACGAATATGGTTTTTTCTCGGGTAGTTACGGTTTCTTTAACGTCTTCCTTCTGCTCCTTTTCTTTGGAGGTATCATATTAGATAAATTCGGTATACGTATTACGGGTATTTTGTCAACCAGTTTAATGTTTGTAGGTGCAATCATTAAATGGTACGCCGTGTCTCACACCTTTGAAGGCGAGATAATGGGCTATCAAATGCAGGTAGTACTTGCCTGTTTAGGATTTGCCACCTATGGAGTAGGTTGTGAAATCGCAGGTATCACCGTAACTAAGGTAATTGCAAAATGGTTTAAAGGTTATGAAATGGCATTTGCAATGGGGGTGCAAGTAGCATTGGCGCGCTTAGGTACAGCTGGCGCTTTGAGCCTCTCGCTCCCCATCGCCATGCAGTATGGCGGTATTAGCACAAGCATCGCCCTCGGTGCATCACTCCTCTGCGCTGGTGTACTCTCGTTCTTCGTTTATTGCGTAATGGATAAGAAGTTAGACAAAACGCTAAATGAAAACGCACAAAACGAAACAGATGAGTCATTCAAATTTTCACACTTAAGTCTACTTTTCAACAACCGAGGTTTTTGGTACATCACCTTGCTCTGCCTAATGTTCTATGCAGGAGTATTCCCCTTCTTGAAGTTTGCCACCAAACTTATGGTCATGAAGTATGGTGTGGACGCCGACCTTGCAGGATGGATACCCTCGATGCTTCCCTACGGCACCATCGTGCTCACCCCTCTCTTCGGTTACCTCTATGACCGTGTAGGGCGAGGTGCGACGCTCATGCTCATCGGAAGTTTACTCCTCACCATTGTGCACATCGTATTCGCTATCCCCAACATCAATAGCGTAGCTATCGCCGTGTGCATGATGGTTATCCTTGGTATCGCCTTTGGTCTTGTACCAAGCGCCATGTGGCCCTCCGTACCCAAGATTATTCCTATGCACCTCCTCGGAACAGCCTACGCCATTATCTTTTACATTCAAAACATAGGTCTATCAATGGTGCCTATCCTCATTGGTAAAATCAACCAGGTAAACACCAATGAAAATGGTATTATTGACTATACACAATCCATGTTCACCTTTGCTTCCTTCGGTGTCATCGCCATCGTTATCTCAATTTTCCTTTTGCGCGAAGACCGTAAGAAGAACTATGGACTTGAAAAACCCAACATTGCTGCATAAAAAATCATTGATAAAAATATAGCAATATCATAGGTGAACGTCCCTCGTTCATCTAAGAATTATCGAAACAAGTGAGGAGGTCACACAAACTAAACGTAGTGACCTCCTCCTTTTTATTTCCGCTAAAAATAGTGCCTGTTTCAGATTCACAAATGTATTTTTACCCAGTGATTCAACAAATTACATTTTAGACGCATAAGTAGTTGTTATATTCTTTTTATTTACTACATTTGCCAAGTAGAGAATAGTATTAACACTTAAATACGAAGACTATGAAAAGAACGTTTTTATTAGCCATGCTTCTTGCATGTTATGCATCCCTTACATGTGGTCAAACAAATTCTAAGACACCCAGTGGTAAACACGCCGTTTTACAATTACCAGATTCAGAGGTTAAACAAATATCAGAAGGTGATACCAAGATTTATTTAAACACGGGTGACAACGTCTATTCCGTAGATAAAGCAACGGGGGATGTTAAGGTTGAACTCTCGAATTCGACTGAAGGTCTACTTCTTGGGAAAGGAGTCAAGGCTATAGCCGCGAATATGTCACAACTCTACTACTGGGTAGCAGGAAAGGGACTTTTTATGAAAGGTTCAGACGAAGATAAACCTATCTTTTTTGATGAAGATGCTAATCCTAATTATATGGAAATGGTTGGCGCTGGTAATTATCTCCTTATCTACGGTCGTGGGGCACATTCGATTTGTTTAGACCTCAAATCTTTTGAAGCAACGCCTAAGTGGCCCAGTTCAACGAATAATATGGTAATGGCTGGTGGTAAAGTTTATATTATCGGAACGGATGGTTATATTCATAGTGCCCAAACCATTAATGACACGATTGAATCGACCAAGGAATTTAAGAATATTGTAACGTTGTACCGCACAGGTGAGCGCCCTGAAAGATATACCGACCGTGTTTATGCAACGGAAAATTTCATCCAGAACGGTACGGGAAACTATGACACTTTCAACCTTTTAACTTCAGCACCAAGTGGTGAAGCATTTACAGTTATTAAAAACCGCCTCCTGACTGTTCCTGGATTTTCAGATGTTCTTACTATAGAGGATGAAAATATTGATGAGTTGCAAGCTTTCGCTTGCCGTGGAACTAAGGCTTTCATCAACTCAGGTTATTACGAATATCCACTCCTCGAGATTGATGGATTCCGAACAGGTAAGGAAACCATTACGAAGCACAAAATGCTTCAGACGGATATTCTTGAACCTAAACTTTGGAAGGGTGCTTCAGACCGCTATTTCTCTAACAACCGCTTTTGGACGATGCATGTTGATATGGATGGAAATCTTTGGTGTGTAGGCGAATACGGAAAAGTATTTGTATATAATGCAGTAGGTATAAAAGGATATAGAAATTTGAAGGGAAAATTTGTAAAGATGGAGTAATAACATAAGTCAAACATGGCTATAAAAAGGAACCGACCCTTAAGTCACTGGACTTTGAGGTCGGTTTCTTTTGTATGCTAAATATATGATTATCGAATTACCTTGTGCACTTCATTTCCGTGTGCATTGGTTATCTTTACGAGCAAGAGTCCCTTCTGTGAAGTAGGAATCTGTGTTTCTGTTTCTACTTGGCAAGTTGCAATTATTTTGCCTTGCACATCGTAGATTGTTACAATGGCGGGAGAATTTGTTTTTACCAAAACTCCGTTTTCAGTTGGAATTACAATTTGAGATTCATTTGATGTAGATGAAATACCTGTCATCGTTTCACCCACCTTTACGCGAGCAGCATTGACAACTTCACCCGTGTTTGCATCAATAGCAACACATGTAATTTTACAGTTGTTGACGTCCTTAACGTAGGGCGCATCTTGTGCAAGTGAAATACGTTGAGCGCCTCCGTAAGCTTCGCTATGGTTGAGTTCTGCAGGGATAAGTCCTGTTTGTCCGTAGTAAGCAGCGGCAGGGTAGAGTGCACGTGCTACGTCGTTGAAGGTGTAGGGAACAACCGTAGATTTTCCATAAAGACCTCCCTTTTGCCATTCACCAAGGTCTGGGTCGGAGGCTGAACTGAATCCGTTAGATTGATAACCTGTAAGCCCATCTTCAGTAATAATGAAAAGCAAACCAATGTTCGCTTCTGAATTATCAATAGCAGAGGTGTATTTATAGTTGACAATAATGTCTCCACTTTCAGCATCGTATTGAGAAGCAAGACTAAGGTCGGCAAGTGCGGGAGTAGCAAACTCTTTACTTACAAGGTCTGCCCAAGTATCACCTGTACGTGAGTAGAACGTATAGTCGGTAACACCATTTTCAGTGTAACTTACCATAGGAGCGCTAACAAACTTATTGCGCTGAATCAT
This sequence comes from uncultured Prevotella sp., assembly GCA_937877685.1. Lineage (GTDB taxonomy): Bacteria > Bacteroidota > Bacteroidia > Bacteroidales > Bacteroidaceae > Alloprevotella. Next base: position 11,643 of record CALFGU010000206.1, on the reverse strand, counting down.
TCCCGTGGGCGCCGCCGAAAGTCCGAGGAAATACTGAGCATAATCCGTCATGCCGCTTTCGAGTTGGTCGCCAGTATAGGTGTGATAAGCAACGGGGATGAACAAGTCACCGTAAGTATGCTCCAAGAGTTCTAATGCCTGATGTCCGAGCGGGCAGTTCTGACAACCCATACCTGTGTTTTCTTCAAGAATCACGCGCTTAGTCGGGGTGAACGCTAAGTTTTTAATGGTGCCTTCGAAAGCGCCCATAGTTGCACCGTTATTCAATGAAACGTTGACGCTATATTTGCATTCTTTACCGATCTGAAGAGGAAGTGCATTGTTGAATTGGAAATCCAATTTCTGGTTACTACCCAAATTTAAATTCTGGAAGTTGAGTTGTTCAATTGTTTTTCCAGTCGCGTCTTTTAATGTTACTGAAGCAGAATTATAAATTGTCTCAGTATCCTTAAGTATGACAGAACCCTTTATGGTTTGTGCATCTTGAGCAATAACAACTTCGGGGATGTCAACAAGAGCAATCTGAAAATCAACATTACGGGTCACTTGGATGTTGCCAACAAAAATTGCACTTTTGTCCGTATTTTGATTTACAAAGGCAATGTAAACATTCTTACCGGCAAACTGGTCTAACTTAACTTGGAATTGTTCCCAATCTCCGTTTAGGACTTCTTCTGCAATACCAGGAGAAAGGCGCTGATCAACTACGACCTTACCTAGTGCCTCCATAGTTTTGATGATGTCGGCATCTAATTCATTGATGCTTTCTTCCGATGCGTAAACAATCACCTTAAGCACGTCGTTAGTCCCCATTCTGTAACTCTGAGCATCAAATGAAAGTACACACTTTCCATCGGGAATATAGAGTTGGGGAGTTACCATCCAGTCATTAGAAGTACCCGCGGGGGAATACATGGAGTGAGAAACGGCACACGTATTGGTGTAATCATCATCCGCCGCATACATCCATGGAATGTTGCTCGCAAAACTCCATGCCTTCATAGCATTGACAGGTTCATTACCATCACCATCATAGAGCATCACGTTGCTGATGCCGTTTTCAAAAGTCTCAATATATATATGTGTGTCATCTGAAACGACCGTGCGTTCGTAAGATCCAATATAGGATACTGAAACTTCGGCATTTGAACTATAACCAGCGGCATCGGTCAAGCTTCCTGCAGGAATTACAATACGATATTCATTATCGCGGTAGAGATAAAGGGTACTTGTGGGATAAACGAGCACCATGTTATAACTCTGTGACGTTGTACCATGTTGCATTTCAAGAGTGAATGCAGGTTCTGTTTCGTCATTACGATAAACGAGAGCCTTAGCACTTTCCTTCACTGTTACATCAGCATTGAAAGTAAAGATAACGGGATTTGTATTGATATCAATATGTCCCAACGTGCTACCCGAAGCTGGGGTCACCTGTGTCATGCTAAGTGGAGTGTCACCTAAACCTACGTACTGCAGAACAATCTCTTCGTTTGTTTTTGTAGCGTCACCCTTTAAAGCAATACTTCCCTTAGGGATAATAACTGAATACTTCTTGCCCTTCTCTAAAGTAGTCGTTCTAAACCCAACCGTCACTTTCTTGCTTGAAGCATTTTCAACAGCAATCTTTAGACCATTTCTCACTATATTACCATTTTCATCCACCAATGAAATAGTTGCAGGTTCTGCTAACACTTCAACGTCACGTGTGAATGTGAGGGTGATGTTTGACAACTTCTGAATCAGCGCACCACTACGAACGGATGAAGTGTAGGTGGCAAGTAAGTTAACATTGTCACATGCTTCAGCAAATGTTTTGGGGAGGGTAATCTGATAATTTTCGTGAGAAATGTATGCAATGCCACACATGGTCTTACAATCATCAGAAACTTCAATGCACAACCCTGTAGATTGATAACCAGTGTAAGTGTAGAAATCAATACCGTAGTTTTGCTTTAACACTTCGTCAATACCATACCAATGACCATTGCGCAAGATGTAAAGTGAACGACTCGGATTAATGGCAGGAGTTGCAGCATATATTGTACCTTCGTTGTCCACGTTTACACAACCCTTATCTAAGTCTTCTGCACGATTGATGTTTTCAAAAGTTTTAGTTTCTACGTTATATCTGAAGGGATTACGATTATCATCAGTTGAATATACAACACCAGCAACCCACTTTCCGTTAGGACTGATGCAAATACCATCAAGTGTGCGAACCTTATTGTCACGTGGTGTGAATTCACGCTTCAGAGTATTGTAGTCAAAAGCAATGGCATCCCACTTTCCTTTCGTTCTGTCATAAAGAAAGTATAAAGCATCGGCAGGATAACTATAACTTACGCAACCTACAAGGTAACGACCATCAGCAGATAAATCAGTAAGGCGTGTCATACCTTGATTATGCCCCGAAAGGTCGCAAGGAGGCAGACCTTCTAAAGTAACAAGTTGCAGAGTCGTCATGTCCCACATCGCGGGAACTTCATCATATCCGCCTTGGGTGCATACTCCGATTGCATACTTACCATCGGGTGTAACAGCTTCAACGCGTCCACCAAGATTGCCATTTACAATGGGAAGATATGCCCATTTCTTCGTCGTCACATTATAATAAGCAGGTTGACCATTGTAACAACCAACAAGAGTTACACCATCATTTGTTACATCATTCAAAAAGCATTCAACGCCTGAATTGAGTTCGTTTTCGGTAAGAATTTCTTCTTGAGTATGCGTTGTAAGGTTTACCAACTTTGGGAATGAATAAGCAGAGGTTGCTTCGCTTACGCCATAAGCAACCGCCCACTTTCCGTTATCACTCATGGCGTGGATGGTAGAACCATCACTCATATCGTATTGCCACAGAATATTACCCTTCTGAGCATTACTACCTACAAACCCAACAATGCTTAGGAGTAGGGTAAGAAGGTAAGTTTGTGTGCTTTTCATTGTTTATGTTTTATTATTTTACTAACGTCTTCTTACCGTTGATAATGTAAAGAGTATTGACCTTCAAAGGTAATTTTGCAACTTTGCCATCAAGAGTGTAGACTGTAGTTTTATTCGAAATTTTAATTGAATCAATACTAGTGGGAGTGTCATATCCCTTAGTCGTATAGATTGCTGTTACATATGAAGTGTAATCCATGCCATCAGGATACACAGCATTTTTAAGAGTTACCTTAACTTGTGTATTTGCATCTCTTGAGAAAGAAGGCACGGGAATTGTGATATATGTTGCAGTTTCTTCTTCAACGTCGGGAGTAATAGTGATGTCTTTCTGTGCAACCTCAGCAACCTTCGTTTCGCCTTCATGTACATATTCAAATGTAGCTCCGTTAAATGCCATTCTACTTCCTGTTTCTTGCATCCAGATGGTAATTTCTTTCACATTATCAATGCTTTGACCTGAAGCGGGCATAAATTCGGTCATGATACCGTAAGAAACCATTTCATAACCATAGGTAAAGAAGTAAGTACCTGATGAACCACTACCTTCTGCATATGATGAAAAACCATTTTCATCTTCAACTCCACGGACGGAGAGCAACATGTTATCATAAAATGTACCAGAAGCAACCATCTGACTGGGAACACGCAACTTACCTCTGAGGTCGATAGCTATGGTGTTGTCGTTAATGATTTCAGGTGAGAGCTCTTCGATATAATAGTCACCTTCTAATTCTAAGTCACCGTAAGTAAGGGTTGCTGTAAGTTTTGCGTTTTTATTCAACTTGCCGTCAAAGATAAGTCGAACCCAACCTTCAGTGCAAGTTTTAGACATCCACGACTTAATCTTGGGCATCCCTGTATCAGGACCATTGATAGACGAAACAAGCATCAAGGGTTTAGCAGCTGCTTTGTAACGTACTACAACATCACCAAGACTGCTCTTGCCATCATAAGTCTTTACTTCTTTCAAAATGAGGAGTATCTCATCACCTTGCTTGAGTGCGCCTGACTCATAGCATCTCAATAACACTTCTTTGGGTTCGATAGAAATAAAACGGTCGGTTTGATTAGAAACGACGCTATATTCTTTTCCACCTATAACCATCACGCTTTGAGTGAAACGTACGGGTTTAGAGAATTCAATTCCAATGTAATCTTCACTAGCAGAAAGGACACTACCATCAGCGGGAGTTACATTAACTAATTCCAAAGTTGTACCGCCACCGTAACTTACTCTTACTTTACCTTCATCCATGGGGAAGTCGGTATATACGTAATAGGTGGTTCCTTTCTTCGTGCCCTTCTTGATGTCTACGGTTGAAGTGTAAGGAGCGAAGTTGCCCGTTGTTACCGAAACAAGTTCGTTCATTTCCTTATCTGCAAACACGCTTGTCCATTGGTCTGCTACGAGTTCTAGAACAACACCATCGGTCGTTACATCTTCAGGAACTACAAAGATGCCATAGAAATCCTTAAATACAGTATACGTGTATTCACCACCATCTACCATAACGTAAGGATCATCCTTTGTACCAGTGCCTTGTGCAACTGCATTAGTTGTCCATCCAAGTGAGAACAACAAAGTCAAAATTGACAAAAGTCTTAAGTGGATTGATGACTTCATAATTGTTTAGTTTTTATAGGGTTATTGATTTTAGTATTTTTCTTAAGAAAGTGTCCACACGCTCATTTCGCAATCTTTGCAATTAAATGAGAGTTCGAACATTTTTCCATCCATGCTGCGAAGGAAAAAAGGTTCTGTATATTGTGGTGCAGTTGGGGGAAGTTTCTTTTTCTTGCACATTCCCAATTCGTGTCTGATGCAGTACTTACAGAACATAATTGCTTTCTTACCCTTCGGTTGTGTTAACTCAAAAGCATTGTCACATGAGTTGATTCCAATGCCTTCGTAATAGGCACGTGCCTCGTTATTCGCTATATTTGCCGTATAATCAAGGTGTGAAACTTTCAGTACATTCGATGCTTTCTGAGCATAAGTAATTTGCTGATTCTTAACACAGGATGGGGGAACTTGAATTAAAGTTTGGATGAGATTTCTTCGGGCATTCGCCAAAACGGAAGAGGGGATAAACCAGTCTTGAGTAAGGTTAAATTCAATGTCTTCTATTTCATAAGGACTATCCCCAACTTTCAGCAGTTGGCGAATCATATTTTCGCGTTGCGGACTCTTAGAGGGTTGATGCTCTGCCGTGATTTGCTCTTTGCAACATCTTCCCATTTCATCTTCTCCAACAAGCGTGAAACCATCCGCCGCTTCTTCCAATCGTAATTTTAAGAGTAGTTTTCTGGTTGCTGTTTCCTTTTCCAAAACCTTTTCAAACTGAGTATCCAAGTTTCGGTAAAGGTCCAAACTATGTTTTTCAGTGAATGCAAAGGGTTGTTTGCCGAATAGTGTAACGATAAATGTATTTCGCTTGTAAGTTTGAGAAACGGTATTCGCTCTGAAACCTTGAAGTTTGCCTTCGTAATCAATAAAGCAAAGTCCATCCCCCGCCACAAGTTTTTTATCTTCCAATAGCGCCACTTCCAATCTGTTACCGGCTAAACGCGTAATCTTCCCCACGTGTTCACCCATGGATTTGGGAGCATCAATATGTGCTTCATTGCGTCGTTCTCCGTGGAGGAAGTATTCCGTAAACCTACGGTTGAAACTTTTGTCTAATTGGGGAGTAAATTCTAACCTTGTACTTCCATGTGAAGAACGGCAAAATTCATTCCCTCGCTTTTCAATGATGCGGTCAATAATGGTGCGGTAATAAGCAGTCACGTTCTTCACGTAAGCCATGTCCTTAAGGCGACCTTCAATTTTAAACGACTTTACTCCAGCATCAATCATCTCCTCAACACTTGCCGAGCGATTCATGTCTCTTAGCGAGAGCAAATGTTTTTCCTTGCGAATAATTTTGCCGTTAGCATCTTTCAGCGTGAAGGGCAGTCGGCAGAATTGCGCACACTGACCACGATTCGCTGAGCGGTGGAAGCAAAATTCAGAAGCATAACACCTGCCACTATAACTTACACAAAGTGCGCCATGTACGAATGCCTCAATCTCTACATTTGTTGCCTTTCGGATTTCGCGAATTTTGTCTAACGAAAGTTCACGTGCTAAGACAATTTGTTTGAATCCCGCTTGCTCAAGCATCTGTGCTTTCTCCACACTCGTAATGTCAAGTTGTGTAGAGGCATGTAATTCTATCGGGGGAAGTTTCATCCGACAAAGTGCTAAGTCTTGAACGATGAGAGCATCTACGCCTGCGTCGTGTAATTGATAGATTAACTTTTGTGCCTCATCAAGTTCATGGTCGTAAAGAATCGTGTTAAACGTTACGTAAACCTTAGCACCATAAAAATGTGCAAATCGGCACAACTCGGCAATCTCTTCAATAGAATTACCAGCAGCAGCGCGTGCACCAAAACTTGGACCACCAATATACACAGCATCAGCGCCATGCTTGATAGCCTCAATACCAATCTCCAAATTCTTAGCTGGAGCAAGTAATTCTATTTGTCGCATAATTTATATAAAGTTAAAAAGGCGATTTACTTAAAATCCCCCATCGAAAGCAACATTTCTTCGTTATTAAGTGTATTGTCCATTTGCTTAATGACTTCCTGCATTGCTTCAACGGTATTGAGTTGTGAAAGGTAATTGCGGAGCACCCACATGCGGTTGCACGTTGTGGGCGGTAAGAGCAAGTCGTCGCGGCGCGTGCTTGATGCCATAACGTTAACGGCAGGGAAGATACGCTTGTTGGCCAACTGGCGGTCAAGTTGTAATTCCATGTTGCCCGTACCCTTAAATTCTTCAAAGATTACTTCGTCCATGCGCGACCCTGTATCGATAAGCGCCGTAGCAATAATTGTGAGCGAACCACCACCCTCAATGTTACGCGCCGCACCAAAGAAACGCTTCGGACGTTGCAACGAATTAGCATCTACACCACCCGAAAGAATCTTACCCGAAGCAGGGGCCTCCGTGTTATAAGCACGAGCAAGGCGCGTAATAGAGTCAAGGAAGATAACAACGTCATGACCACACTCCACCATACGCTTCGCCTTTTCCAACACAATGCCCGCAATCTTCACGTGATTCGAAGCAGGCGCATCAAAAGTAGAGGCAATTACTTCGGCCTTCACCGTGCGCTTCATGTCGGTCACTTCTTCGGGGCGCTCATCAATGAGCAACATCATGAGATAGGTCTCAGGGTGATTCTCTGCAATGGCATTAGCAATTTCCTTCATCAGCATGGTCTTACCCGTCTTGGGTTGCGCCACGATAAGCGCACGTTGCCCCTTACCGATAGGTGAGAAAATATCCACTACTCGACGCGAAAGACTGTCCTTCGTACCTCTACAAAGATTAAACTTCTCATCAGGGAATAGGGGAGTGAGGTGTTCAAAAGCTACACGGTTTCTCACTTCCATGGGCGACAAACCGTTAATCGTATCTACGCTATGAAGCACGAAGAATTTGTCATCCTCACGAGGCACACGAATCTTACCCGTAACAACGTCACCGGGTTTCAAACCATATTGGCGCAGTTGCATAGGTGAAACGTAAATATCGTCGGGAGAGGTCAAGTAGTTGTAATCAGCCGAACGCAAGAATCCATAACTTTCCTTCGTGAGTTCCAACACGCCACCACCTTCCAACAGAATCATCTCAGGAACGGCAGGGTTGGACTTCTGAACAGATACTTGTCTCTGGCGCACCAACGGAAGTGTTTCCTCTGCAAGTTTGGGGGTTGCAGGTTCTTCATCTACCACCAAATTCAGGTTATCATCATCCTTCGTGAGTTCTATGCACTCCATTTTGGGTAAATCCTCAACGATGACGAAGTTCTCATCAATCTTAATGAAGTTTTTGCCCGTCACTTCGTGCACCTTGCCTTTTGCCGCTTCGTTGTCCTGTGCAGGAAGTTCCGGAATTTCAGTCACCTGCGGTGCTGTCTCTGCTTCAGGAGTCGCTTCGGTAGTTTCATTCTCATTTTCAGTAATGGCCTTTGCCATAGCCTCTGCCGCCTCACGCGCCGCAATTTCTGCTTTCGAGGGACGACCACGCTTTCTTTTAACAGGAATGATGGGAGCGTTTTCTTCAAGCATCACTTGTTGAGCGTCGAGAATATCTGCAACCAACACTTCCACCTCATCCGAATCCTTATGAGGCGTATTAAACTGTTGTGCAAGCGCCTGAAGCACTTCCACAGACACAAGCATTAACTGTTCTTTGGTGTATGTAGTCATATATCTTTTGGGAAACACAAACAATTCGACATTTACAAGAGAATGAACTGTCTATGCTGATGAAACAAATATGTTGCAAATTTAGTTATTTATTTATATATGAGCGAATGGTAATAGGAAAAACTGCGGTCTTTTTTTGATAGAAAATCAGAATGACAAAAATAATATAGTCTGTTATATGCTGTTGACAAAATAGATTCGTGTAAATCCACGTGATACGTTGGGTATTATTATTTGTCAACAGATTAAACAGATTCAACAGATTTCATGTCCTGCACAGCAAAACCGTCCGTGTAATCACGTTGATAATTTAAAATCAACTGATTCAACAGATTTCGTGTCCTGCACAGCTACACAGTTTCCGTGTAATCACGTTGATAAATAAAAATCAACAGATTCCTTTTCCTGCACAGTAAAACAGTTTAATCCGTACAATCACGTTGATAAATAAATCTGTTCTTTTGTTCTTATGTCATAAATATCGTTGTGATACATGCAGTCGAAAATACACCTTAATTAAGAAAAATTAAGTAAGACTTAAGAAAAATTTAGTCTAACTTAAGAAAAACTAATTAAGGTTTAATTTTAAGCATAAAAAGTAGATTGTAAATTTGAAGTAATTAGAGGCTAAATTTAACTTAGAGATTCGCTCAAATAAATTTAATGTTACCTGCTATCTTTTAATGGATTACAACATGTTGCTTAATACGTTTGTTTTACTTAATGAATCAAATTTATAACTACCTGATATACAGGTGGATACCCCCCCTAAAATTAAAGTGTTAATTTAATTGTGTGTTTAAACTAAATTTATTAATTTTGCCAACCAAACTTCGCTATTCGTATTGTTTACGGGTAACGAAAAACACCTTAGAAAATTAATTAACACTTTATTCATTAATAAATTTCTATGAAAAGAATTTTACTTTCATTAGCTTTAATGCTTCCTTGCTTGGGAGCGTGGGCAGAAGTCGTACTTCCAAAGGTTTCTACGGATGCGCAGAAGTATTACTATGCAATTAAGAGTTTGCGTACAGGTAAGTACGCTTACTTCAATGGCGATAATGGTCAATTGTTGCAAGAAGCGAATCCTAATCACTTAACTACTGATGAAAACTCAGTCAAGTATCTTTGGTATGTTACAGCTGATGGGGAGAATTATAAACTACACAATGTTGCAACAGAAAACATTTATGCAGCATACAATTCTTTCACTGAGACTGGTGCTACGGTGTATATCAAGGAAAACCCTTATCGTTCTGGATATGTTTGCGTTTCAACAACAGCAGATCTGAGTGCAAATTGCTGGGACGACCAGGGTAACCAAACAAAAATTGGTGATTACAATCCTAAACAAAATGATAATGAAGGTACGAGTTGGTCATTCATTGAAGTAGGTGAAAAAACAACATGTAATTTCACACTAACTGACGAAGCAGAAAATGTGTTTAGCGGTTCATACAGTGGTTATAAGAATTTAACTCTTCCCGCCATCAATGGTGCTTCATTAGCAAATGTTGCTTGGAATAATGCAAATTTAAGTGCTAACGTAACATTCTCTTTCCCTGTATCTAAGGAAGGTGGCGCTACAAATTGGACTTACATTAAAACAAGACCAATTTCAAATTACGCTGCATATTTCTACGTAAACAACAATTCTGTGAAGTTCAAAACAGAAAATCCCAATAACACAGGTTTATCTTATTTGCCCTCATCAGACGTAAATGAGATTGCAAAATATATGTGGTCAATCTATCCTAAATATAACTTTGCAGAAGGTAAGTTTACATTTAACATCAAGAATTCAGCTTCTAAAAAATATTTGCCTGTTGTTAGCAGTGCAATTAGTTCTATTACTGTATCAGAAACCGCAGGTGAATATTGTTGGGGAGAAGCAAATAGTGGATACTATGGGTTCCACGTTCCCAGCAATAGTAATCTGTTCATTAGTGCAGGTTCTTCGGGTCATGGCGAAAAAAATGCTGAAATCTATAATAAGACAGGCAACACTAATCACCAAGGTGTAAATCTTCTTTTCGTTGCACCTTTATACAAGGCAAATTGTGTTCTTACAGATAATTCAGGTAGTGAATATTCTTGGTTGACTACAATTAATTACACACTTGATGAAAATGATGTAGAACGTCCTGCAGCAATCGGAGGTATTTTTGATTCATGGATTACAAACGTATCTTGGAATGAAGGTGTATGTTATGCAAGGGTAACATTCCCCTTCCCCGTTTCAAATGCAACGACTTCTAATCCTACTCAAATTGCTAACTGGGGTGCTGCAAATGATGCTGACATGAAAAGATGGCACGCTGTTTTAGAGGAAGGCGTTTATAATGTGAAAGCTCAAACGGCGATACCAAACATTAATGAATGGGGCGCTTGGTTGTGGGAAATCTATCCACAATTTGACAATGGCACATTCACGTATCAGATTAAGAATGCCCACACTGGTACTTATGTTTATGCTGACCCATCTAAGGAAAATGCACAAGGTGCAAAGGGATATGTAACACTCTCAGAAACTCCCACTACATTTACGATAGTTAAGAATGGCAACTATATAAATTGGGGTTATTCAGTAAGTGCTACTAAGACATTGAAATTAACAACAAATGGTGCTGCAGATACAGATGTTTACTTGGGTTCATATACAGGTACTCACGCCGGTAATCACATTGCATTCCCCGCATTAACAAAATTCAACCTTACTGTTGGTTCTACTGGTTACGCTACCCTCTACACTCCCGTTTCAGGTACATTCGCAGGTGAAATGAAGACTTACGCGATCAAGAATGCGTCTTCTGACTACGCTAGTTTGGAAGAATTAACTGGCATTGCTGCAAATCAGGGTGCTATAATTGAAGCAACTCCTGGCACATACACATTCACTGCTGGCGAAGTTTCTTCTGATTGGAGTGGCAACTTGCTCACAGGTACTTCTGTTAATACTATGGTAGAAGGTGAGGCTTATGTCCTCGGAAATGTTGATGGCATTGGTCTTTACAAGGCTCAATTAACAGACGGTAGTTTCCTTAACAACGCAGGTAAGGCTTACCTCCCCGCATCTGCAGTTTCTACTTCAGCTAAGGTACTCCGCTTCAACTTAGGTGGTACAACTGCAATCGAATCTGTTCTTAACAACAGCACTGATGCAAATGCTCCCATCTATGACCTCTCAGGTCGTCGCGTAATGAACGCTGTGAAGGGTGGTATCTACATCAAGAACGGTAAGAAGTTCATCGTAAAGTAAGGTTTTAGGTTAGGAGTTAGGAAGTTCTGATGTTCAGAGGTTCTGATGTTAGGAAGTTCTGATGTTCAGAGGTTTTGAAGTACTGATGACTCTTGACTATTAATCCATTAATATAATTAGAATTATGAAAAAGACATATATCCAACCCCAAATGAGCGTTAACG
>CALFGU010000205.1 GCA_937877685.1 uncultured Prevotella sp. | reverse complement strand
CATTCTCTAGCCCTGAAGCTATCGTATTGTTCGGTGGTTTGGCTAAGTCTGGTGATTACATCATGAAGCCTATCAAGAAGGCTTTGGATGAAAACATCTTGAAGATTTACGAAGGTAAGACTAAGTTGTTGGTTTCTGAATTGAAGGACGCTGATGCTGCTGTATTGGGCGCTAGTGCTCTCGGTTGGGAAGTAAGAGAAGCTTAATAATGGGAGACAAGAAACAAGGATATAAAGTAAAGGAGTATCACGGACCTGTCAAACGATACTGTCAGACGTTGAATTTGAAGGATAATCCGGAATTGATAGCCGAATACCGCAAAAGACATTCACAAGGAGAAGTTTGGCCAGAAACATTGGCGGCTATCCGTGAGGTGGGGATCTTGGAAATGGAAATTTATATTCTTGGTACTCGGTTGTTCATGATTGTGGAAACACCACTCGATTTTGAATGGGATACAGCAATGGCTCGAATGGCTACTTTGCCTCGTCAGGAAGAATGGGAGGCATATATGGCGATATTCCAACAAGCAGAGGCTGGCGCTTCGTCTGCAGAGAAATGGCAACTGATGGATAGAATGTTTTACCTCTATGAATAAAACAGAAAAGGATGTAGATAATTTCTACATCCTTTTTCATTATACACATTTTAATTGGTTTCTACACTTGGTAGCCTTAGCTGTTGCTTTGGCTCATTAATTTTTGGAGCTTGAATTGCAAAGACTGACACGCAGCTCCTTTCTTCATTGCTTTGTATCGCTTTAATTGATACTGAAGCGTCTCGATTGTGTCATTTGTTCTTTTTACATTCATCATAATTCTAATTTTTGTGTTGCCTATTAAGATAGGCTTCTAGTTAATTCCTAAAAACTTTTGTTCTCTCTTTTACCGCTGCAAATATAATATGATTTTTCTTTAAAGTATGTTGTTTAGCATGTTTTAAGGTGCTAAATTAAGAAAAGGAAACAGTTTTATAGCGGAATTTAATATATCTTTAGAAATTGAATGGTGTATAAAGGAATTTTAAAATAGATGTTTTATTATCTTCGTTAGGATATATTTTAGAATTGTGGGAAAGTTTTTCTATTTTTGTTCTAGTTAAAATGAAAATGAATATGAAAAGCTTTTTTGTTGGATTGGCTGCTACCTTGATAGGGGTGCAGTTGGGTGCATGTTCAGGGGAGAAAGAACCTGTACAAGCGATTGAAAGAGAATATGTAATTGTTGTTCATGGTGGCGCTGGGGCAATAGCAGGATTGGAAAACGACTCGGTAAAGGCTGCGCAATATTATGCGGCGTTAGACTCGGCATTGGTTATCGGTGATGCGATTTTGGCTGATGGAGGCGAGGGTACCGAGGCGGTTAAAGCTGTTATCCGTTATTTCGAAGGTAATCCTTTGTTTAATGCAGGGGTAGGAGCCACTTGTACCATTGATGGTGCTTTTGAACTGGATGCTGCCATTATGGAAGGAAAGGATTTGTCGGCAGGTTCGGTGGCTGGAGTAAAGTATATCAAGCATCCGATTGATGCGGCTTATGCGGTGAAGACACAAACAGAACATGTAATGTTGGCTGGTGAAGGGGCGGATCAGTTTGCAAAGGCTCATGGACTTGAAATGGTGGAAGACAATCAGTATTTTGCTACTCCTAAAACCATGAAGTGGATTGAACAATTAAAGAAGGAAAGCAAGAAGAATGGTACGGTAGGTTGTGTGGTTCTCGATAAGCATGGAAACTTGACAGCTGGAACAAGTACGGGTGGCCGTTTCAAGAAGCAATGGGGACGTGTGGGAGATGCTCCGGTCATTGGTGCCGGTACTTATGCGGATAATGAAGGTTGTGCTGTGTCGTGTACTGGTCATGGAGAATATTATATCCGCCATGTCGTAGCCTATAATCTTTCTACACGAGTGAAAATGTTGAATCAGCCAATCGCTGAAGCAGCCGATGAAATTATTTTCGATGAATTGAATGCTGATGCAGGAAACGGTGGTTTGATTGCTGTGGATAAGAAGGGAAACATTGCCATGCCTTTCAATAGTGGTGGAATGCACCGAGGCTATTTGTATAAGGAGAAGGGAAAAGAGACGGTAACTAAAGCCGTAGGTATAGGAAAGACTATGAAGATCATTCAGGAGTAAGGATACTAAAAAAGGAGCACCGATGAGGATGCTCCTTTTTTATGTAGGGATGATTCGGATTACGCGTTAACTCGCTTTTCCTGAATTCTAGCCTTCTTACCAGTAAGCGCACGCAAATAGTACAACTTAGCACGACGAACCTTACCAACCTTGTTAACAGTGATGCTGTCGATAGCCGGAGATTCGATAGGGAAGATACGTTCTACACCTACAGTACCAGACATCTTGCGAACAGTGAAACGCTTCTTGTCACCGTGTCCAGCGATTTTGATAACTACACCACGGTACAACTGTACACGTTCCTTGTTACCTTCAACGATACGATATGCTACAGTGATAGTATCACCAGCCTTGAATGATGGGTGCTGCTTACCAGTAGCAAATGCTTCTTCAGCAATTTTGAGTAAATCTGCCATTGTGATTTATGTTTAAATTGTTATCGCCCCAGCGCAACATTCTCAGCCATTCGCTTGGTTCTGACAGCGGTTACGCGGAAAAGCGGTGCAAAATTACTGATTTATTTTGGGTTGGCAAATATTTAGTGATGTTTTTTAGGATTTATGATGTAAGGTTCTTTAAGTTGGAGAATTTTGAATGCAGATTACTTCCCATGGTTGTCAAAACTGAGTTTGTAAAAATTAACTCCCACTTAATTCAAATTAATAGTAAGTTAATTTCAACTAAGTGAGAGTTAATTTTAGGGAAGTCTAAGGGAGGAATCCGCTTATTTAAGTTCGGGATACGCAATACGGGTGTGGTAAGCACGCATTAAGTTTTCGATGAGCGTTTGTTTCGCCACTTTGATGTCCTCAAAGGTTATGGGGCAATCGTTATAGCATCCGTCGCGCAGTTGTGAGTCAATAATCTTGTTGACCAAGTTGGAAATGCTTTCCTCAGTGTATTCCTTCAGGCTACGTGAGGCCGCCTCAACGGCATCACACATCATGAGCGCCGCCTGTTCGGCTGTCGTGGGATAATGTCCGGGATAGGTGAAAACCTCAGGGTCGAAGGTTTCCTCAGGATGCTTATTTTGCCACTGGATAGCAAAATATTTCGCCATACCATGCCCATGGTGCGTTACAATAAACTCACGCACGGCCTGCGGAAGCGAATATTCTTCGGCAAGTTTCAATCCGTTGTTCACATGGTCGATAATGATGCGTGCACTACTCTTCTCGTCCAGATTATCATGCGGATTCACGCCCGACTGATTCTCTGTGAAGAAGGCGGGATTCTCTAATTTGCCAATGTCATGGTAAAGCGCACCCACACGAGCCAGAAGGGGTTTCGCATCTATCGCACGCGCCACTTCTGCCGCCAGATTGCTCACCTGGATGGTGTGGTTAAACGTACCCTTTGCCTCGCGCGACATACGGCTGAGCAGACCGTCGTTGAAGTTCGTAAGTTCGATGAGCGTCACGCTTGAAGTAAACCCAAAGATACGCTCAATGAGATACATCAGTGGGTAAGCCAAGAGTTGGAGTCCGCCATTGATGGCCAAATCTACGTAACGCTGGTGATTGAATTTCAAAATGTCTTCCCACGAAGTGAAGGTCAGTCCCTGAATTAAGTCAAGACTGAAGCAAACTGTCCATGCCGCAAGAATGTTATAGAATGCCACACGCAACACTTGCGAACGCTCGGTGACTTCTTTGAGCGAGTAAATCGTGTTAAAGGCAACGACGATTTGTATTAACAGAAATTCGTAAGGGTCAGGGGCTACGAACGACGCGAGAAGCGAAATGATGATGGTGATAACCAATGCCGTTCGTGAGTCAAGGAAGATGCGCGAGAATAGGGGAGCAATGGCCAGCGGGATGATATAGATGCTGAGTCCCGTGTGGGCAGCAACAAGATACGTAATGAGAGGCAGTGCCGTGGATAAGGTGAAAATGAGGAACAGCGTGTTGTTGCGTGGCATATAATCCCTACGGAACAAGTAGATGTAGAGATAAAGGACTACAATAACGAGAGTTGTAATTAAGAATTGCCCAAGAATTATCCACCAATCCGAATGTTGTGTGCCGTAGCGTTCGTTATGCGCTTCCTTCAATGAGTTTAAGATGCCCTCCATTTCTGGAGTGACAATGTCTCCCTGACTAATAATCTTTTGCCCCTTTTGCACCATCGTGCTTACTTGCCCAATGCTGGCATAACTTTCTTCCAGAGTTGACGTATTTCGGCGTGTGTCAAACGCAAGGTTAGGCTGCAGATAACTATTGATATTGCAACGCTGAAGCGCTTCAGTCCAGCGCCCCTGCGTGTCGGCATTCATGATGGATTCATAGGCAGTTCGGGTGGACAACACTTCTGCCACTTCTCGCGAATGTACACGCTGTCCGTTGACAATGCGAATCCCGTTGGGATATTTCCCTTTGAGTTCCGCATAATCCTTAGTGCTCAAGAAACCTTCTTTATAGACGCGTGTCAGTTGTGCTTCCACAAAATCCAAACATGCTGAGGGGATGCTGTCAAACTTTCCTGAAGCTCTATCTTCAAGGAAGAGCGCCAATTGTTGCGCTCCGAGGTTCTCCTGCATCTGATAGTAGGGTTGGAAAGCGTTGTTGATGCTGTCGCGAGCGTGTTGCAAGTCGGCTTCCGAGCGAAACACGGGGAAGTCATACTCCGCAATGAGCGTAGCATAGTGCCAGGGTTTGTTGACCTGGTATTCATATTTAAATTGATTCGCACTTCGTGGCGCAAACGTCAATAAGATGGCAACGCTCACAACGATGCTGAAAATCACTATGGCGATGCGCGACCGACTCAAGCGTATTTGTCTTTTTGCCATACTCTCTGTGTTGGGGATTAATGCCTAATAAATAAGTGGTTGTTTTAATTTGCAAAGCGGGAACGACACTGCCCTAAAACAATATTACTTATCCTCCGCCGAATGAGTAATAGAATTTTTCCTCTGTTACTTTTTATTTTTCCTATAACAGACTTTGTTTTTAGCAAAAATCAATCTGCCCCGTGTTTGTCCGAAATTTTGCTTCGGTAAAGCTGAATACTTTGCAAAGCAAAAGTACGAATTTAAAGCATTCTTCAATGAAATCCTGTTGCAGAATTTAGAAATAGGAATAGATTTTTGGCAGTTTTGGGCTTGTGCGTTAATTTTGCAGTAAAAAATAAGGGTGTCGTGCTTGTTTTGCCGATGCTCTCCCACACACCTATTTTCTTTATGCAGGACATTCGCAATATTGCCATCATCGCACACGTTGACCACGGTAAGACTACCCTTGTTGACAAAATGCTCCTTGCGGGCAACCTCTTTCGCAGTAACCAAAATTCGGGCGACTTGATGCTCGACAACAATGACTTGGAGCGCGAACGAGGCATCACGATTCTTTCGAAGAATGTGTCAATTAATTACAAGGGCACGAAGATTAACATCATCGATACCCCAGGGCACTCCGACTTTGGCGGAGAAGTGGAGCGCGTACTTAATATGGCGGACGGATGTATCTTGCTTGTTGACGCCTTTGAGGGACCTATGCCTCAGACACGCTTTGTGCTTCAGAAGGCACTCGAAATTGGTCTCAAACCTCTCGTAGTTGTCAACAAGGTGGACAAACCTAATTGCCGCCCCGAGGAGGTTTATGAAATGGTTTTCGACCTTATGTGCGACCTTAACGCTACGGAGGAGCAGTTGGACTTTACTGTGGTGTACGGTTCGGCAAAGAACAACTGGATGGGCGAAGATTATAACATGCCTACGGATTCTATTGAATACCTTCTCGATAAGATTGTTGAAATTATCCCTGCCCCTGAGCGCCATGAGGGAACGCCGCAGATGTTGATTACTTCGTTGGACTACTCTAACTATACGGGCCGCATCGCTATCGGACGTGTGCACCGCGGAACGATTTCTGAGGGTATGAACATTACGATTGCCCACCGCGATGGTACGTTTGAGAAGACCAAAATCAAGGAAGTGCACACCTTTGAGGGAATGGGTCGCGTGAAGACTACGGGCGTGAGCAGCGGTGATATTTGTGCGGTGGTCGGATTGGAGAAATTCGACATCGGGGATACGATTTGCGATTTCGAAAATCCCGAACCGCTCCCCACAATCGCCATTGACGAGCCCACAATGTCCATGCTCTTCACCATCAATAACTCGCCCTTCTTCGGAAAGGAAGGTAAGTATTGCACGTCTCGCCATATCAACGACCGTCTTGAAAAGGAATTGGAAAAAGACTTGGCTTTGCGTGTGAGCAAGACAGAAGGCGCCGACGCTTGGGTAGTAAGTGGTCGCGGGGTGCTTCACTTGTCGGTGCTTATCGAAACCATGCGCCGCGAAGGGTATGAGTTGCAGGTCGGCCAGCCTCAGGTAATCTACAAGGAGATTGACGGCGTGCGCCACGAACCTATTGAAGAACTCACCATCAACGTGCCCGAGGAGTTTTCTTCTCGCATGATTGACCTCGTTACGCGTCGTAAGGGCGACGTTACCTCAATGCTTACGATTGGTGACCGAGTAGATATTGAATTTAACATTCCCTCGCGCGGCATTATCGGACTCCGCACCAACGTGCTCACTGCCTCTCAGGGCGAAGCCATTATGGCGCACCGCTTTAAGGAATATCAGCCCTTCAAGGGCGAAATTGTGCGTCGCCAAAACGGATCTTTGGTAGCGCTTGAGGGAGGTACGGCGTTCGCTTACGCTATTGACCACTTGCAAGACCGCGGTAAGTTCTTCATTAACCCACAAGATGAGGTTTATGCCGGACAAGTGGTGGGCGAACACATTCACGATAACGACCTTGTGATTAACGTGACCAAGGCTAAGCAACTCACCAACATGCGTGCCTCAGGTGCTGACGACAAAGCGCGCATCATTCCCCCGATTATCTTCTCCCTTGAAGAGGCATTGGAATATATTAAGGAGGATGAGTATCTTGAAGTGACGCCCAAGTCGATGCGCATGCGCAAGGTGATTTTGGATCACTTGGCTCGCAAACGTGCGGGACGAGAATAGAGTTTAGAGTACAGATAACAGAGTACAGAGTACAACTAATAGAGTACAGAGTACAACTACCATGCGGGGAATACCGCGGAGGAGTTGTACTCTGTATTCTTTTTATACCTTGCAAGTGATGGTATCTGTTTTGGGCGTAGTCCTTTGCTGGTAAAGTATATCCCTTTTAGGGAAAACATCCCGCAAGGTAGTTGTACTCTGTACTCTGTTCTCTGTACTCTAGATTTTTGTCTCCCACGTTTCATAATTAAACGCACGTGCGCCGAAACCTTCCTTTTGCATGACGAGGCCTTCGTTAAGGATGGCGCCGCCTTGTTCCACACTCACGCCGAAATCTAACCATTGCTTGTGGGCATACACCTCTTGGATGAGGCGGGCAAAGAGTCCGTCGAGCGCACCATGCTCTCTGCCGTAGGGGGTTGAGGCAATGTATTGAATGTGTGCCGTAGTTTGCGTTTCAAACACCACACATCCGCCGTGGGTTCTGCCTTCCGCGTCCGTCATTCGGTGAAGGTGGATGTTCTTCGGGAAACGCTCGTGGAGGAGTTGGATTTCCTCGAGCGAATGTACGGGACGCACGTCATGGCGTGCCTTAAGATTGTCTTCAAGTATTGTCCAAAATGCCGCAAAGTCCGTGTCGCTCACAAGTTGCAGTCCTGCGCGTTCACACGCCTTTACCTTGCGCTTGCGCAACTGACTCATGGGGAGCGGACTTCCCAAGGGAATGACTGACGTGAGTTTCAGCGCCGTGAGCGTTCCCCCGATGCGGAAGAGGGCATAACGGTCTTCCTCGCTGGGATAACTGGCGTAAAATGCTGGGGGAGGATTGTAGCAAAGCGTGTGAATCTGCGTTTCTTCTTGAAGGTATTTTTTTAATGCCTCAAAACATTTTAGGGTGCTTACGGCAGTTCCTTCGGTACCGAAAATAAACCCTCCGTAGGTTAATCCTCCGTGAGACGTCAGCGTGCCTTTCCGTTCCTCGGCGGGAAGCAAGGCAATGAGTTTTTCATCACGGAAGAAGAGCAGGGAGTGGTCCGTAAAGCGGTCCGCATGATAATCCATAAACCCACGCTCTAAGAGAAACGTGCCATTGCGTGAGGCGCTGACGAAGGCGTCCCACGTAGAGCGTAGCGCTGGAGTGTAGCGCTGGATGGTGTAAGTAGCGTTGGGCATGGGGAGGGGAGTTTAAAAGGTTCTGAGGTTAAGAGGTTATGAGGTTAAGAGGGCCGTCCGGTCTGCATAGTTACATCAGAACATCAGAACCTCATAACTTTCTGAACCTTAGACTAAGAGGTTCTGAGGTTAAGAGGTCTATTCGGTCTGCATAGTTACTTCAGAACATCAGAACCTCAGAACATTCTGAACCTTAAGTGAAGAGACTCTGAGGTTATGAGGTCCATTCGGACTGCATAGTTACTTCAGAACATCAGAACCTCAGAACGTTCTGAACCTTACAACCTAAGAGCAAAGCGACCTTATAACCTCAAAACCTCAAAGAATTTCCTTCCGAAATTCGTCATAATCATTGATGTAACTCTCAGGTTGATACCCATCAGAGGCAAGAACGAGGAGCACGGCATCAGGGCTGAACTTTTTTAATTCAATCCAAGTGTAGGGCGGAACAAGGAGGCCTTCGTCCTTTTTACTGAGTACGTAGGTTTGGCGCCCCTTAGCGTCTTCCAAGACTATCTCTACACTGCCACACATAGAGACAAGATATTCATAGCAAGAGCGACTGGCGTGATACCCTCTTTCAGCGCCTTCGGGCACACTATGAAGCCAGTATGCTCGGTCAATCGTGAAGGGGAAATCCTTGAGCGCTTCGACTATGGTCAGACAGCCGCGCGCGTCAGTATGTGTGGTGAGTTTGTCCATTAGGAATGTTCTTGGAAGAATGAATTTCGTGCGCATTAGGTTGCGACACTTTGCAAATGTACAATTAATTTGTTGGGTAGGGAAGAAAAGAACGGGGATTTTAGAGTCATGAAATGTCCACTCCTTTCCTTTGTTTTGGCGCTCTGTGTCACAGCGCCAAAACAAAAACTCTTTTTCGCCGTCGTAACCCTTAAAGAATTTTCCTAAAGTTACTAATTGTTTTTCCTAAAAATAACTCTTTTTTGAGGTAGTGAAGCGCGCTTGAAAATCAGTAAGTTGGATGGGTTGGCGGGAGGCGGTTTTTGCCTGTTTGTAGGCGCAGGAATAAAAAAAAGTGTGAAATCGTCAATCTTACGGCGCAAAGTTTGTATTTTTGCCGTTGATAGTTCATCAGAAATAACAAAACAGATATGAAAAAAATAATCCTTTCGCTCCTTTTGGGAGGCATGGCGTTGACAGGGTCGGCGCAATACGTAGGTCATAAAGCCTTTGATAATTGTTATGCAGGTGTGCAACTCGGTGGAACTACCCCTATGAAGGGACATTCTTTCTTTGGTAGTGAACGTGCACTTATGGGCATCCAACTTGGTAAGCAATTTTCGCCTACAATTGGTGTGGAACTCCAAACAACTCTTGGCGTGAACACCAGTGGCGTAGGTCAGCGTGGCACTCAAAACGCTATTGACAATATTCATACTTCGCTCTTAGGGCGTGTGAGTTTGTCAAACGTCTTCTACGGTTATCGCCAAGCGCGCACCTTTGAGATGGAGGCGGTTTACGGTTTTGGTCTCAACCATTGGTATGTGCCTTCTTATCAAGGTGAAGATAGCGAGAACTTCACCTCAACGGCAGGTTTGAACTTCAATTATCGTTTTGGCAAACAGAAGGCGTTTGGACTTTCTTTGCGACCCTACATCGTTTGGGACCTTTCAAGAAACGCCTATCATGCTGGTCATGCTCAGGTGCAGTTAACCGCTGGTTTGACTTACTACTTCAAGGGTTCGAATGGCAAGCGCTATTTCACGAAGAGCAGACTTTATGACCAGCCCGAGGTAGATGCGCTCAACGCAAAGATTAATGACCTTCGCAGCATCGTAGATGAAAAGGACGCTGAGTTGGCAAAGAAGCATCGCGAGGTGCTTGAACTCCAGCGCAAGTTGAACGATGAGCGCCGCTTGCGCCCTGCGGGAAAGTAAAATATAAATAATAGAGTACAGAGCACAGAGTACAGAGTACAACTCCGTGCGGATTAGAAAAGCGTTACATTCAGGATGCAGTTGTACTCTGTACTCTGTACGTTGTACTCTTTAAAACACAACAACTATGAACACAGAAAAGAAAACAAGAGTAGCCATCGTGGGCTACGGTAACATAGGTCGCTATGCGCTTGAGGCAATTGAAGCGGCGCCTGATATGGAAGTAGCAGGGGTAGTACGTCGCAATGGCGCGGCAAACAAACCTGCGGAACTTACGCCTTACGATGTCGTGAGTGATATTGCTGAGTTGAAGGATGTGGATGTTGCAATCCTTTCTACGCCTACTCGTAGCGTTGAAGTTATGGCTAAATCCATCCTTGCCAAAGGTATTCACACCGTAGATAGTTTTGACATCCACAGTCAGATAGTTCCCTTGCGCAAGAGTCTCGGACAGGCAGCCGTAGAAGGCAATGCCGTGAGCGTAATTGCCGCAGGATGGGACCCCGGAAGTGATAGCGTCGTGCGCACATTACTCCAAGCCGTTGCTCCAAAGGGTATTACCTACACCAACTTTGGTCCCGGTATGTCTATGGGACACACCGTTGCCGTTAAGGCAATCCCTGGCGTAAAAGCAGCACTTTCAATGACCATTCCTACTGGGCAAGGCATCCACAGACGTATGGTATATATCGAACTTCAAGAAGGACATGACTTTGCAACAGTTGCAGCCGCAATTAAGGCAGATGCCTATTTCGTTAACGACGAAACGCACGTGATTCAAGTTCCCTGTGTGGACGATGTAATAGACATGGGTCACGGTGTGAACCTTGTGCGTAAGGGTGTGTCAGGCAAAACGCAAAATCAGTTGTTTGAATTCAACATGAAGATAAACAACCCCGCGCTTACAGGTCAAGTGCTCGTTTGCGCAGCTCGTGCCGCGATGCGTCAACGCCCAGGATGTTACACGATGGTAGAAATCCCCGTGATTGATTATCTTGCAGGCGACCGCGAAGACTGGATTGCAAGACTTGTATAAATTAAGAGTACAAAGTACAGAGTACAGAGTACAACTGGCAGCGTACAACTGACAGAGTACAGAGTACAACTCCATGCGGTTTATGTTCCGGATGGCAACTGTACTCTGTACTCTGTACTTTGTACTCTAAAAAAAGAAACTTATGGGAAAATATTTCGGAACAGATGGCTTTCGCGGCGAGGCAAATGTGGATCTCACCGCGAAACATGCTTTTAAAATAGGACGCTTCCTCGGTTGGTACTTCAGTGCTCCCAACCGCAGTGGGCGCATCGTAATTGGTAAGGACACACGTCGCTCTTCCTACATGTTGGAATACGCGCTCGCCGCAGGGATTACCTCTTCGGGCGCCGACGCTTACCTCTTGCACGTAACGACAACTCCTTCCGTGGCCTACATCACTAAGTGTGACGGTTTTGATTGTGGTATCATGATTTCTGCGAGCCACAATCCGTATTACGATAACGGCATTAAACTCATCAACAGCAATGGTGAGAAGATGGATGATACAACCATCGCGCGCATTGAGGATTTCTTGGACGGCAAGTCGGGAATTCCGCCTTACGCAACGAAGGATGCGATTGGCCGTACGGTAGATTATGTCGAGGGTCGCAATCGTTATATCGGTTATTTGATATCTCTCGGCGTTCATTCCTTTAAGGGGATGAAGGTGGGTTTGGACTGTGCCAACGGAAGCGCTTGGGATATTGCGGCTTCGGTGTTTAATGCGCTCGGAGCAAAGACTTATGTGATGAATGCCGAACCTGACGGCACGAATATTAACCGCAATGCCGGCAGTACGCATATTGAGGGTTTGCAAAAGTTTGTTGTCGAAAAGGGATTGGACGTTGGTTTTGCTTATGACGGCGATGCCGACCGCTGTTTGTGCGTTGATGAACTCGGAAACGTGGTAGACGGCGACAAGATTCTCTATGTGTCGGCGGCGTATCTCAAGGAGCGCAACCAGTTGGATAATAATACGGTAGTAGCTACGGTTATGTCGAACATAGGTCTCTTTAAGGCGCTCGACAAACTCGGTATCGACTACGCAAAAACCGCAGTGGGCGACAAGAATGTCTATGACTACATGGCGGCACACAATAATATTATCGGAGGTGAGCAGTCGGGACACGTGATTTTCGCGAAGCATGCCTCAACAGGCGACGGCATCCTCACGAGGCTCAAAATAATGGAAGTCATGCTCGTCATGAAGCGTAAACTTTCCGAACTCACAGCGCCCGTTAAGCTCTTCCCGCAAGTGTTAGTCAATGTGCGCGTGACGGATAAGAAACTGGTGATGGCAGCACCCTTGGTGAACGAAGCCATTAAGAAGGCCGAAGCACAACTTGAGGGAAACGGCAGAATGTTGGTGCGCGAGTCGGGCACAGAACCCTTAGTGCGCGTCATGGCTGAGGCTGCCGATATTCCAACGTGCGAAGCGTGTATCCAGATAGTGACCGACGCCATCGCAGCGTGCGGTTATGTCGTGGCGGGAGAGGAATAAGCTGAACAGTATTAAACTTGCGGCGCATTATAAGTAACTTCCGAGCAATTCTATTACTTAGAATGGCGCCTATATCTCAAAGAATTTCAGGGCACACTCTTCCCCTAAATTATCTCATAGATTTTCCGAAAAAGAAATGCAACAAATAATTTCCCTTATCGCCAAAAGTCTGAACTTGCGTGAGCGTCAGGTGGAAAACACCGTGAATCTGTTGAACGACGGTGCCACTATTCCCTTCGTATCGCGCTACCGCAAGGAGGCAACTGGCGGACTCGACGAAGTGGCTATCGCACAGATTGCCGAGCAAAACGAAAAACTTCACGAACTCCTCCACCGCAAGGAATATATCACCCAAACCATTGAAGAGCAAGGCAAACTGACCGACGAACTCCGCAAGCGCATTGAGGATTGTTGGAATGCCACGGTGCTTGAAGACATCTACTTGCCCTTCAAACCCAAGCGCAAGACGCGTGCTGAGGTGGCGCGCAAAAAGGGACTCGAACCCCTTGCAAATGAAATCTTGTTGAAACCCAATAATGACCCCGAAGTGCGCGCGAAGGACTTCCTCACGGACGAAGTTCCCACCGTTGAAGACGCCCTTCAGGGTGCGCGCGACATTATTGCCGAGCAGCTAAGTGAGAATGAGGATGTGCGCAACACACTGCGCCGAACGTTTGAACTCAACGCAGTAATTTCTTCAAAGGTTATTAAAACCAAGCAGGAAGAAGCGGCGAAGTATCGCGACTATTTTGATTTTAGCGAACCCTTAAACCGATGCACGAGCCACCGCCTCTTGGCGATTCGTCGCGGTGAGGAAGAGGGCTTCTTGCGCGTTGCCATCAATCCCCGCGATGAGGAAGATTGCCTCGAGCGCCTCGGACGCCGTTATCCCAAGTACGGAAAGTCGGGCGAGCAGGTGAAACTCGCGCTTGCCGATGCCTATAAGCGCCTGTTGAAACCCTCTATCGAAACGGAATTTGCCGCAAGTTCAAAGCAGCGTGCGGATGAAGAGGCGATTCGTGTGTTTACCACAAACCTCAAGCAGTTGCTCCTTGCCGCTCCGCTCGGACAGAAGCGCATCATGGGTATAGACCCTGGTTTCCGTACGGGATGTAAGGTGGTGTGTCTGGATGCTCAGGGCAACTTGCTCCATAACGAAACGATTTATCCCCATCAGCCGCAACAGCAGTGGGCACGTTCGTGTGGCAAACTCTCCACACTGATTGAACAATATAAGATTGAGGCGGTGGCAATTGGGAATGGCACGGCAGGACGTGAGACGGAAGAACTCGTGCAATCCTTGCATTTGAAAGACGTAGCGATTTTCTTGGTCAGCGAAGACGGAGCGTCGGTATATTCTGCCTCAAAGATTGCTCGCGATGAGTTTCCCGATTACGACGTAACTGTTCGCGGTGCCGTAAGTATCGCACGCCGCCTTTCAGACCCCCTTGCCGAACTCGTAAAAATTGACCCGAAGAGCATAGGTGTGGGGCAGTATCAACACGATGTGGATCAAACGGCGCTCAAACACTCGCTCGACCTCACTGTTGAGAGTTGCGTGAATACGGTTGGTGTAAATCTCAACACGGCAAGTAAACACCTGCTCACGTATATCTCAGGTCTTGGTCCCTCGTTGGCACAAAATATTGTGGATTACCGTGCGGAGAACGGCGCCTTCACTTCGCGTCGCGAATTGCTCAAAGTGCCGCGCCTCGGAGCAAAGGCTTATGAGCAGTGTGCGGGGTTCTTGCGCATCCCCGACGCCAAAAATCCCCTGGATAATACAGCCGTTCACCCCGAACGCTATGCCCTTGTGGAGCAAATGGCGAAGGATGCGGGTTGTAAGGTTCCCGAACTCATTGCTTCGGCAGAGAAGCGTGGCAGCATTGACCTCCAGCGCTACTGTACGGCGGAAGTGGGGCTCCCAACCCTCACCGACATCATGGCAGAACTTGCCAAACCCGGACGCGACCCCAGAGGTATGGCAACCGTATTCAGTTTCGACAAATCCCTCCGCACGATTGATGACCTTGAAGTGGGTATGGTGGTGCCGGGTATCATTTCAAACATCACGAATTTCGGTTGCTTCGTAGATATGGGCATTAAGGTGAAGGGCCTTGTGCATGTGTCGCAACTGGCGGACAAGTACGTGAAAGACCCTAACGAAGTGGTGACCCTTCAGCAACGTGTACAGGTGAAAGTGTTAGACATTGATTACGAACGTGGGCGTGTAGCGCTCACCATGAAAGGTTTGAACGCATGAGCATGACTGCCGATGAACGCTACATGCGAAAGGCGCTTGAGGAAGCACGTCGCGCTTTTGAGGCCGACGAAATTCCTGTGGGGGCCGTCGTAGTTTGTGGCGACCAAATCATAGCCCGTGGGCACAACCTTACGGAAATGCTTCACGATGTTACTGCCCACGCCGAGATGCAGGCCATCACGGCGGCGGCAGAGCATCTTGGCGGGAAATACTTGGACGTCTGCACGCTCTATGTCACAGTAGAACCCTGCATTATGTGTGCCGGCGCCATCGGTTGGTCACAACTTGGTCGCCTTGTCTATGGTGCTTCCGACCCCAAGCGTGGTTATTCCTTCTTTGCCCCAAAGGCGCTCCACCCGAAGACGAAAGTCGTGAGCGGTGTGCTTGAAGAAGAATGCGCGGCGCTGATGAAGGAATTCTTTCAGCACAAGCGGAGGTAGGTGAATGATGAACGGTTAAAGGTGAGAGGTGAACGGTTAACGGCATCTTCCCTTTAGTCTTATCCCATTCCCCTTTCACCGTTAAACTCTCCCCTTTCCCCGTCCCCCTTTAACCTTTAACCATTCACCTTTAACCTTTCCCCGTTCACCTTTAACCTTTCCCCGTTCCCCTTTTATCATGGCTTCCCACAACATTCTTGGACAGATAGGCGAAGAAGAAGCCTGTCGTTTCCTCATCCGCAAAGGTTACACCCTGCTGGACAGAAATTGGCGCGTAGGTCACTTAGAAATCGACATCATTGCTGAGTGGTACGGCGAGATTATCTTTGTGGAGGTCAAAACCCGCTCAAACGAAGATTTTGCTCCCGCACTCACCGCCGTGGATGAAGAAAAACTCCAAAACTTACGCCTTGCCGCTGGTCATTACTTACACATCCATAGTCTTGATCAACCTATCCGCTTCGACGTAATCACTGTAGTGGGAACGCAAAAACCATTTACCATCACGCATTATGTGGGTGGGAAGCAAGGATAGAGAGAGCGTATGACGTATAGGTTAAAGAAAAGGAACCGTCGAAGATGCTTCTGCTAGAGGTAGGCATCTTGTCAGTTTCAAGAGTAGTTCTCTAATCAAGAATAAAGACAGCCCGCTAAACACGTATGTTTAACGGGCTGTCTTTAGTTGAATACGTTTATTCAGTTCCGCCTTTTGTGAGATTTAGCAAGGGGGAGAAGGTTGTAGATGCTGAATATGTGGTTAAAAATCAGGTCTGATATAGCGGATTCAGGTTTGGGTTTATGTCTTTATTCTTCTAAACGAAACTCCAATATATCTCCAGGTTGACAATCCAACTCTTTGCAAATAGCCTCAAGGGTGGAGAAACGCACGGCCTTTGCCTTTCCCGTTTTTAAGATAGAAAGGTTGGCAGGAGTGAGGTCGATACGTTCAGCCAGTTCTCCGAGCGAAATTTTTCGTTTCGCCATCATAACGTCAAGGTTTACTATAATTGGCA
This sequence comes from uncultured Prevotella sp., assembly GCA_937877685.1. Taxonomy (GTDB): domain Bacteria; phylum Bacteroidota; class Bacteroidia; order Bacteroidales; family Bacteroidaceae; genus Alloprevotella. Next base: position 6,823 of record CALFGU010000205.1, on the reverse strand, counting down.
TAAGTCTTTTTTTAGATAGTTAAGTCCTGTTCTTCTTTAATCTTCGCACCTATATTGAAGACTCTTCCAAAGAATAAAATAAATACCCCAAGTAAGCTAAAATTAATAGCAACCGAATCATTAGGAAGCATCGTTGTAACATCCCAATAATGGTTTTGTATGATGACGCTAATAATAATGATGGCTCCAATGCTGTAAATCAATTTGGCGTTGGTATAAGTGAAAATATTCTTTTTATATACGTTGTATGCAATTATGGCAATAAGAACACTGCAGATGAGTAAGGTAGAGATTCCGACGCAGTTAGGTAGGAGTTCGTTGATTAAATAGACTTGCTCATAATGGGTAAAAAGGATTTCCTCAACCACGCTAATTCCTGAAGATATGGAATGGCCTACGCATATAATTACAAATAATGCCAACCCAAAGATACCTGGGATAGGCTTTGATTTCACTTCCTCGATTTCAGCTTTTTTATCCATCTCCTCAATTGTATCTTTCCACTTGGTCTTCTTCATCAATTTGTAAATAAGTGTGAGTCCGCCTATCAAGAAAGGCATGAAGCACGCATAAAGCACCAAAGTCGGCAAACCGAATGACGCTTGAACGTAGTGTACAGTAACAATGAGCGCTAAAGTCAACAGGATCGCAATACTATTAAAGATCCATGTTACCTTCTTTTCTGATGTCATTTTTTTCATAGTAGTATTATATAAATGTTTAACAATATTTATTTATCGTTTAACGATAATGCAAAAGTATGCATTAATTTTTAACAAACAAAGAAAAACATAAATAATTTATCGAAAAACAATAAAATTTTATAAAATCTATGATGACAATCCTTATTCCTAACATCTGACGCCTTATATATCTGATACAGCTGCTTGTATTTCTTATTGTGCATCTTATATTTCTTATGCGATGCACAATATTACTTTAAGTTTCATAGACCATAAGGACTCGTTGTTTCAACCCTCAATCCTTAGTTGTAGATACTATAAAAAATCAGGGTGCCACTCATCGTAGCACCCTGATTTAACTTCATATTCGTAATATTTTGATTACTTCACTTCTTCAAAGTCAGCATCCTGGATGTTTTCCTTGCCAGGCTTCTGTGAAGCGCTTTGGTCGGCACCGCCGGCGTTGAAGCCAGCGTCGGGACCGGGCTGTGCACCTGCTTGGCTGTACATTTCTGCGCTTGCAGCCTGGAATGCTGTGTTGAGTTCAGCGATGGCTGCGTCGATGGCAGTTACATCCTGTGCCTTGTGTGCATCCTTGAGCTTAGAGAGGGCTGCTTCGATGGGGACCTTCTTGTCTGCGGGAAGCTTGTCGCCGAGTTCCTGAAGCTGCGTTTCAGTCTGGAAAATCATAGAGTCTGCCTGGTTGATCTTCGCAATACGTTCTGCTTCCTTCTTGTCAGCTTCTGCATTTGCTTCTGCTTCAGCCTTCATGCGGTCAATTTCTTCCTGGCTGAGACCAGAAGAAGCTTCGATGCGGATAGTCTGTTCCTTACCTGTTGCCTTGTCTTTTGCTGAAACCTTGAGGATACCGTTAGCGTCGATGTCGAAAGTAACTTCGATCTGGGGCACACCGCGACGAGCGGGAGCAATACCTGCGAGGTTGAAGCGACCGATAGACTTGTTCTGAGCTGCCATAGGACGTTCACCCTGAAGCACATGGATAGTAACTTCTGGCTGATTGTCTTCAGCAGTTGAGAACACCTGGCTCTTCTTACAAGGAATAGTAGCGTTTGCTTCGATGAGCTTTGTCATCACACCGCCGAGAGTTTCGATACCCATTGAGAGGGGAGTAACGTCGAGAAGCACAATGTCGCCCACACCTTCTTCCTTGTTCAAGATAGCACCCTGAATAGAAGCACCAACTGCTACTACTTCGTCGGGGTTTACGCCCTTAGAAGGAGCCTTACCGAAGAAGTCTTCAACGAGCTGCTGGATAGCGGGGATACGAGTAGAACCACCTACGAGGATGACTTCATCGATTTCAGACTTTGAGATACCAGCGTCGCGGAGTGCCTGTTCGCAAGGAACCTTACAAGCCTGGATGAGGTTGTGAGCGAGTTGTTCGAACTTTGCACGAGTCAAGTTGCGCACGAGGTGCTTAGGACCAGAAGCAGTTGCTGTGATGTAGGGGAGGTTAATCTCTGTAGCAGCAGAGCTTGAGAGTTCACACTTCGCCTTTTCTGCAGCCTCCTTCAAGCGTTGCATTGCCATGGGGTCGAGTGAGAGGTCAACGCCTTCTTCTGCCTTAAATTCAGAAACGAGCCAGTCAATGATCACCTGGTCAAAGTCGTCACCACCGAGGTGTGTGTCACCGTTTGTAGAAAGTACTTCAAACACGCCACCACCGAACTCGAGGATAGAAATATCGAACGTACCACCACCAAGGTCAAAGACAGCAATCTTCATATCCTTGTGTGCCTTGTCAATACCGTAAGCAAGCGCAGCAGCAGTAGGTTCATTCACGATACGCTGTACGTTAAGACCAGCAATCTGACCCGCTTCCTTTGTAGCCTGACGTTGTGAGTCAGAGAAGTAAGCAGGAACGGTGATAACAGCATCCGTAACTTCCTGACCAAGGTAATCTTCAGCAGTCTTCTTCATCTTCTGAAGCACCATCGCTGAGATTTCCTGGGGAGTGTAATTACGACCGTCGATAGCAACACGGGGAGTGTTGTTCTCGCCCTTCACTACGTCGTAAGGCATACGTGAAACTTCCTTCGCTACCTGGTCATAAGTTTCACCCATGAAGCGCTTGATTGAATAAATAGTGCGCTTGGGGTTTGTGATAGCCTGACGCTTTGCAGGATCACCCACTTTGCGTTCGCCACCTTCTACGAAAGCCACGATTGAAGGAGTCGTGCGCTTACCTTCAGCATTCGTAATTACAACAGGTTCGTTACCTTCAAATACAGATACACAAGAGTTAGTCGTACCGAGGTCAATACCAATAATCTTTCCCATAATAGTTTTTTTTATTTTAATTGTTAATATTTTCTTTTGGGGTTATCCCTTTCGGGTTTCTGCCTATATAATTAGCAAATAGCGTGCCAAAAAATGGAAATTTGAGTTTCCTGAGCAATTTTTTTTGAAAAACCTGTCAAAAATGGCAGAAAACTGACAGTTTTGGCAGACTTTTAGGGCGTTTTTTTAGAAAAAGTGTGGAGCGAGGGTAAAAAAGAAGTCCAACTCGTTGGGATGGAGTCGGACTTGAGGTGCGAATATTTATATAATTGTGGGTCTTGTGTGTCTTGATTAGAGATGTGGGGGCATTTTTTATGCTCTTACTTGTCCCTCGCCACGAATAATCCACTTGTAAGTGCAGATTTCTTCCAGCGCCATCGGTCCGCGGGCATGGAGTTTCTGAGTGCTGATTCCGATTTCTGCTCCGAGTCCGAACTGTGCGCCATCCGTGAACGAGGTGGGGGCATTGACGTACACGCAAGCGGCATCTACCAAACTTTGGAATCGACGGATTGCCGCTTCATCCTCACTCACGATACACTCACTGTGTCCCGACCCATATTGAGCGATATGCGCGATGGCGTCATCAACGCTCTCCACGGTGCAGACGGACATCTTGTAGTCCAAATACTCCGTGCCGTACGCTCCTTCGGGAAGCAATTCCAACAGTTCCGCGGGATAATGCCCCGCAAGCACGTCACGCGCGGGCGCGTCTGCATAAATAATGACACGATGGTCGGCCATTGGTGCGCAGATTTCAGGCAAGTCCGCAAGTCTGTCGCGATGAATGAGCAGGCAGTCAAGGGCGTTGCACACACTCACCCTTCGCGTCTTGGCATTGACCGCAATGCGACGGGCAAAGTCAAGGTTGGCGCTGGCATCAATAAATGTGTGACACACTCCTGCTCCAGTTTCAATCACGGGAATACTTGCCTCCGAGCGCACAAAGTTAATGAGGTTGCTACTGCCTCGCGGAATGATGAGATCTACCCATCCGCGCGCATGAAGAAGTGCCGTAGTGGCCTCACGGTCGGAAGGAAGTAGGGTGACAAGGCGCGGATTCAGTCCTTCATCGGTAAGCACTTTTTCGATAAGACTCACAATGGCGCGGTTCGAACTCTCAGCGTCGCTCCCGCCTTTCAGCACGCAGGCGCTGCCCGACTTAATGCAAAGCGAGAATACGTCAAAACTCACATTGGGTCTTGCTTCGTAAATTACGCCTATGACGCCAAAGGGCACAACTGTCTTTTGGAGTCTAAGCCCATTAGGAAGCGTATTTTCAAGCAACACTTTGCCCAGCGGGTTGGGCAGACTGGCCACATTGCGCATGTCTGTCGCTATGGCTTCTAAGCGGGAGGGTGTTAATTGTAATCTGTCGTACTTTGGGTTCGACTTATCCATGCGTTCCAGGTCCATGCGGTTGGCAGAAAGAAGCATGTCCATATTGTTCTCAATCGCATCAGCCACGGAGCGCAACACGCGGTTTATGTCGTCTGCCTTAAGCAACAACAAATCGCGACTGGCAGAGCGGATTTCTTGAAAGAGGGGAGTCAAGTCCATATATATTATATATTGTGTGATGTATGGGTAAAAAGCGTTGGGGCACACCCGCCTCAGCGTGTGAGTTCAATTATCACCACTTCGGGCCATGCGCCAAAGCGGAAGGGAATGTTCGACCCCGCACCCGTAGAGACAATTAAGTGTTGCTCACCTTCGCGGTAATGTCCGCCCCATTCGTCGTAAATCCATTGGGAGGGCGAGAAACCAGCACACTTAAATTGCATGGCATGTGTGTGTCCCGAGAGGGTGAGTGAGATATTAGGGTGTTGCGGAATCACCTCGCGGCGCCAATGTGTGGGGTCGTGGCTGAGGAGAATGACAGGGGCGTCATTAGAAATGTTTTGCATTGCCCGCTTCAAGTCTCCATAACTGGGGAAAGGCGGACGCGCCACGTTTTCTACCCCCACGATGACCAGGGAGTCAGCCCCGCGACGCACAATGTGCGCCTCATTTTGAAGCAAGTGCCACCCCATCTCCCGTTGCACACTTTGGAGTTGCGCAATGCGGGCACCGAGGTCTTTCTCGGGGTGATACGTCGTATAGTCATGATTGCCCATGATGGAGAAGACGCCGTCTCTCGCACTAAGGCGCGAAAGGAGGTCCTTAAAAGGCGTGAGTTCGTCGGGGGAAACGTTCACCAAGTCGCCCGTGAAGACAATCAAGTCCGGTTGTAGTTCATTCACCCGCATCACCATCTTGTGAATGTAAGTCGTGTCCGTTCCGAAGGTACCCAAATGCAGGTCGCTGATTTGAAGAATCTTGTATCCCTCAAAACTTGGGGGCAGGTTTTGAATCTCCACGAGCTCGGTTTTTACCGTCAGGCGTTGCCATCCCCAAAGAAAACCGTACAGTGCCAGACCAAAGGTGAACAATCCTACACCCACTCCCACCCATGCGCCAATCGTGGCACACGCAGGGTGAAGCAGTCCCAACAACCGCCCAACAAGGGCAAACGCCATGAAGAAAATCTTGGGCAAGCAGCAACAAAGGAACAAGCAAAAGGTGACCTTCAACACCCAATGGTCAGCATGTCCCATGACAAAGCAACCTATGCCCCCGATGGTCAGTAAGAGGGGCACCCAATAGAGGATGCTCCACACCGTGGCAACATTGCCGCGCACGTGAGTCCACCAAATATAGACGTCGGGCACAATTATCAGGAGCAACAAGATGAAGGGAAGTAGGGGCATGAGGCGAAAGTCAAGTTTAGTTGGGTTCAATGATTGCAAAGATGCGCATTTTTGCGGATAGAGCAAAGGTGGAGCGCAGAAAAACGTGAAGAAATCCACACTCTTAGTGCCCTTGGAGATGCTATTTCTCATTTCTTTACGTATATTTGCCGTAAGAAGTTTTAGCACTTCTGAAATTCCCAAAATTAAGTTACTTACAATTTAAATTCTTTGAGACTTAATTTAAATAAAGTTACTTATAGTTTTTACTAAAACTGATTTCCGAAAATGAAACTCCGAACCATTCTCTTATCAACCTTAACTGCAGCGCTTTCGCTCAGCAGTTGTCAAAACGAAAACACAACTATGAACAACAGTGACACTCCCGTTATCGACGCCATCATGGCGCGTCGCTCCATTCGCCAATATAAGGAAACGCCCGTGCCTCGCGAACTCTTGCAGAAGATTGCCGAGGCGCCTATGGCCGAGACCCGCAAGCTGCTGCGCAAGGTGACCGAGTCCGCCGAGGACGTCACCCCCGACGCGCAGGGCCGCATTTTGCTGAACAAGCATCTGATCGCCCACGCCGGACTGGAAAAGCCGTGTCTCATCATCGGTGCCGGTCGCCGCGCGGAGATCTGGAATCCCGCCGTCTACGAAGAGGAGATGGCGGATATGACCGACGATAAACTTGAGGCAGAGTTCATCAAGTACGGATTCTAATGAATGAGTAAGTGAGGTGGCATCGATGGCGGAACAAACCTATCACCTTCCGGTGCTGCTGGAACAGACCATAGAGGCGCTGGCGATTCGTCCCGACGGCATCTATCTTGACGGTACCGCCGGTGGGGGAGGCCACTCCCACGCTATTGCCTCCCGCTTGACCACGGGACGTCTTATCTCGCTGGATCAGGACCCCGACGCCATCGCGGCGGCGGGTGCACGGCTGCAGGGGTTGCCTGCCACGCTGGTGCAGACCAATTTTGTGAATATGCGTCAGGCGCTGGACGATTTGGGCATCGACGGGGTGGACGGCATTCTGCTGGACATCGGCGTGTCCTCTCATCAGCTGGACGCTCCCGAGCGCGGATTTTCCTACCATCACGACGC
>CALFGU010000204.1 GCA_937877685.1 uncultured Prevotella sp. | reverse complement strand
GTTCAAGATTGTTTGTTTCTTGTTTGCGAGTGCAAAGGTACAACTTCTTTTTGAATAAACAAAATGTTTTTGGAGATTTTTTCTTGAAAAGTTTTATGGATGAATGATTTTAAGGGTTAATGTAAATTAGGGTTTGCAAATACTCGCTTTATTGCGTAGGATTCTGGTGTGCGTTATTATTTTTGAAAACACTGTTTCTTTTGATAAGAAGTAGGTGCGACTTAAGAAAAATGAAGTGTGACTTACGAAAAATGAAGTGTGACTTACGAAAAATGAAGTGAGACTTAGTTAAAACTATTTGAGACTTAATTTAAATTATTTGAGACTTAAGAAAAACTGTTTGAGGCTTTGTTTTTAGACTTTCTTACTTTGGTTGTTGCGTTTCTTTTGGGGGTGATTCTGATAAATAGAAGTGCGTGTGTGTTAGCAATTATTTAACACACACGCACTACTTATATTGGTTTTATTCCACTTGCAACACGAGTCCCTTGAGGTATTCTCCTTCGGGATGGTAGATGTTGATGGGGTGATCGGCAGGTTGATGGATTTGATGCAGGATTCGTACGTGGCGTCCGCTTTGTGCGGCGGCGGTGAATACGGCAAGGCGGAATTGGTCTTTGTTTACGGCTTGTGAACAACTAAATGTGAAGACGATTCCTCCTTTGCGAATTTTTTGGAATGCGATGCTGTTGAGGCGTGTGTATCCCTTGAGCGCATTGTGGAGTGCTCCTTTATGTTTAGCGAATGCTGGTGGGTCAAGGATTACAAGGTCGTAGTCGCCACCAGCTTTTTCCAAGAATTTGAAGGCGTCTTCGGAAAATGCTTCATGGCGATTGTCGCCCGGGAAATTGAGTTCGGCATTTGCGCGAGTCAGGTCGATTGCCTTCGAACTGCTATCTACGGAGTGTACTTGTGTGGCGCCACCGCGCATTGCGTAAATGGAGAATCCGCCCGTGTAGCAGAACATGTTGAGCACGCTTTTTCCTTTACTATAAGATTCAAGGAGTTTGCGATTTTCGCGTTGGTCGATGAAGAAACCCGTTTTTTGTCCCTTCAACCAGTCGATGTGGAATTTCAATCCGTTTTCTGTAGCGACATTTGTTTCATCGCCTCCCACGAGGAACCCATTTTCTTGGTGAAGGTCGGCTTTGTAGGGTAGGGTAGTCTCTGACTTATAATATACGTGCTTTACCTCGCCCTCACATGCCTCAATGAGTGCTTCTGCAATCTCTTGGCGACAACAATGCATGCCTACGGAATGGGCTTGCATGACTGCCGTCTGTCCATAAACGTCAATGATGAGGCCCGGAAGTTGATCGCCTTCGCCATGAACGAGACGGTAAATGTCGTTATCGGGACGCACGAGGTCAAGACTCTTACGCACCTTGAATGCTTCGCTTAAGCGCTCTACCCAAAACTCAGCGTTAATGGGGCGTTCCACAAATGACAATACGCGCACGGCAATCGAACCAATTTGATAATGTCCCAATGCCATGAATTTGTTGTTTTCATCAACGATGCGCACGAGTGCTCCTTCGGGAAGTGACTCTGGAATACGATGAATTGCCCCAGAGAAAATCCAGGGGTGGAAACGGCGTAGGCTTTCTGATTTGCCTCTGCGAAGTTGAAGGGTTTGTATCACAATTATTTGATGTTATGTAAGGGGTTGTTTTTTTATTTAAGAAGGTTCTGACTTTAGAGGTCTAAACTATGAATGTGTTGAACCGCAGTTTCTTATGTCTCTAAAATGATAGTAAAACCTTTGGGGGCGTTGGATTATGAGTTCACCTCAATAATTTTGAAATTGCCCGTATGCTTCAGTTCATTAAGTTCTAAATAGAGGCGTAGGGAAGTGTAGGCATCCGTTGCGGCATACATTTTTTGCGACTCTGTCAATACTGTGTTTTCCCAATTGGTGAGTTGTGCTGATTTTGAAATCTTTTCGCCAAAGACGTTGGCATATAATTTCTGAAGACTCATGTCTTCGATGCCCATTGTCTTCACAAAGGTTTGAAGGTCAATGAATCCTTGCGGTTGGAAACTTGCTCTGCGCTTGAGAAGCGCAAGGTCGTCTTTTAGCGACAACCCAATTTTTGTGACTTCAGAACTTTCAAGGAATTCCACCAAATCTTGTGGCAATCCAATCATGTTTAAGCGGAAGAGAAAGCACACGTCAAGAGTTGCAACTTGCAGGAGCGCTACTTGATAAACGAGTCCTTTACGAAAGGATGGGCGCGTTTCGGTGTCAACGCCAACAATGGTTTGATGTTTTAGAAAATCTACGGCAGCCTTTACCTCTCTCTGACTATGAATGACGACAATTTTACCCTTAAATTCAACCTTGGGAAGCGTTGAAACTAATGTCTTGGGAGTGTTCTTAAATAAGGTCTTCATTCGCTTAATCTTTTACTGCAAAGCGCGCATCATGAAGGGCTTTGAGCGCATTCAGAAGCGTTTGCCCCCAATAGAGTTTGAAATCTTCAATCGTATCAAACAGAGCGACTTGCATGGCTTCTTCATAGTTGGAACGATACACCTCAAGAAGGTTGCGCAATGCCTGATAGATGTCGGCAAGGTTTTCGGAAATCGTGCAGAGAATGGGTTGCTCTGAGTACTTAAAATCTTCCACAAAAACGTCCAAGTAGTCATCCTTTTCCGCCAAGATATTTGCAACTCCAGAGCGCACATAGTTATAGTCTTCTTCCGTAACCTTAGGTTCGTTAAACCCATCAGTTTCCTCCACCTCGCCAATAAGTGAGATTTTTAAATACACCATCGGTAAGAGGTTGCGCATTACGTCAATGAAATCGTGTTGCTCGAATTCACGACTGTGCTCCATTACTTTGCAATATTCCGATGCCACTTGAATGAATTCCAAGGTCTTTTGTGAATATATTGAGGATTCTTCCATAGGTTTAAACTTTCAAGTTTAGTAAAACGGTCAACTTAAGACATTACAATTGTGTGCAAAATTAAATGTTGAGTAGGTATAGGCAAAGTAAAAAGGCGAATTTTTGTTAATTATCTACACATTTATTAATAAATATAGTGTGTATTTATAGATAATAGAAACCTTTTTTGTAAGTTTGCCTAATAAAATAAAGACAGAAATGCGCAAAAAGTTTTTTATAGTTATTTGGGTTGGATTTTTCTTAACCATTTTTTCAATTTGTTTGGCTTTCGTAGGCGTAATAAAAGGGTGGATTGGTTATATGCCCGATATTGAGGATTTGCAGAATCCCATTAGCCGTTATGCCTCTCAAGTTTTTTCCGAAGATGGTAAATTGTTGGGAACTTGGTCAAGAAATGAAAATCGTGTGTTTTCAGATTATGACCAAATCTCTCCCCATGTGTTTAATGCCTTAATCGCAACCGAGGATGAGCGTTTCTTCGAACATTCAGGTGTTGACGTGAAGGCATTGATTCGTGCGGTTGTGAAGCGTGGTATTTTTCAGCAAACAAGTGCAGGTGGGGGCAGTACGATTACCCAACAATTAGCCAAGCAATTGTATTCAAACCGTGCGGAGAACACGATGGAGCGCCTTATGCAAAAGCCCATTGAATGGGTCATAGCAGTTGAATTGGAGCGTTGCTACACCAAGGAAGAAATCCTTACGCTTTATCTCAATTACTTTGACTTCCTGTATAATGCTGTAGGGATTAAGACGGCGGCACGTGTCTATTTTGACAAATTGCCTTCAGAATTGACCATTCTTGAAGCAGCAACGCTTATAGGTATGTGTAAGAACCCCTCGCTTTACAATCCTGTGCGCGACAATGAACGTTGTCGTCAGCGTCGTAATGTAGTGTTGGGACAGATGGTGCGTTCGGGTTATATCACTCAAGCACAATGTGATGAGTTGAAGCAAGAACCTCTTACCTTGAAGTTTAAGCGCTCGGACCACAAAGAGGGGTTGGCTACTTATTTGCGCGAGCATTTGCGCACCAAAATGACTGCTCGTGAACCCAAACGTGAAAATTATAAGTCATGGCAGGAGAATGTCTTCTATCAAGACTCTGTAGCTTGGGCAAATGATCCGCTTTACGGTTGGTGTAATAAGAATAAAAAGAAGAATGGCGAACCCTATGATATTTATGTTGATGGTTTGCGCATTTACACCACTATTGATTCACGTCTCCAAGTGTATGCGGAAGCTGCAATGAATGAACATGTTGGGCAATCGCTTCAGAAGGATTTTGAACATGGAAGAAACCATCCTAATTTCCCATATTCAAATTCACTTCCCAAAGCTAAGGCGGAGGAATTGCTTCAGCGTGCCATGCGTCAGAGCGAGCATTATCGCTTGATGAAGGAAGAAGGCGCTTCAGAAGAAGAGATTCAGAAGGTTTTCTCTACTCCCGTCTCAATGACCGTATTTACGCATCAAGGATTGAAGGATACGGTGTTGACTCCCATGGATTCAATTAAGTATTACAAGAAGTTCTTGCGCTCAGGTTTGGTTTCTATAGACCCCTCTAATGGTCATGTGAAGGCTTATGTGGGAGGGTTGAACTATACTTACTTCCAGTATGACATGGCATTCAATGGTCGTCGTCAGGTAGGTTCTACGATGAAACCCTTTGTGTATGCTATGGCAATGGAAGATGGTATGCATCCGCAAGATACTATTTGGAACCTTCAGCGCACGTATAAAGTTGGCACGAAAGAGTGGACACCTCGAAATGGTTCAAAGTCTCGCTATGGCGAACCCGTAACTTTGAAGTGGGGATTGAGTCAAAGTAACAACTGGATTACGGCAGAGTTGATGTATCAATCCGACCCCGAGGGCGTACGCCTAGTTAAGTATTTGCGTGAGTATGGTGTGGTGAATAAAGAGATTACGCCCGCCATAGCACTCTGTCTTGGCACCGGCGACATTACCGTTGGCGAAATGGCAAGTGCTTACACGGCATTTGTAAATAAGGGTATTCGTTGTGCTCCCATCTTGGTGAGTCGCATTGAAGACGCAGAGGGAAATGTCATTGCCGAATTTGCGCCCCGTTTGAACGAGGTAATCAGCGAGGAAAGTAGTTATAAAATGTTGGATATGATGAAGGCGGTTATTGATGCCGGAACTGGTCAGCGCCTTCGTTATCGTTACGGATTTAAGGCTGATATTGCCGGTAAAACAGGTACGACAAACAGCAACTCCGATGGTTGGTTCGTTGGTTGTGTTCCTCGTCTCGTGACAGCATGTTGGGTAGGTGGTGAAGAGCGTGATATTCACTTCCTTTCTACAGCAATGGGGCAGGGCGCTGCTACGGCACTTCCCGTTTGGGCACTTTATATGAAGAAGGTCTATGAGGATGAGTCTTTGGGATATTCACAAGATGAAACGTTCACCATTAAGGTCCCCAAATACGAGAGAATAGAGGATGAGGATTTCGACATAATTGAGGATTCTCAAACTCCATCTGAAGGTGAAATAATCGAGGACGTAGATTCCTATTTTGATTAGTGGCCATCATATAATAGAAATTGTGAATCCTATTCGTATTTCTCGAAAGACAATAATACGTATAGGATTCACAAAGAGAAACTTTATTTGATGCTACAATCAGGTTTTGTTAAGATTTTGATATTAAGATATTTGAATGTATGAAATATTTAGCATTGATTCCTGCAAGATATGCATCAACGCGTTTTCCCGCAAAACCGTTAGCGATTCTTGGAGAAAAAACCATAATTCAGCATGTTTATGAACGCGTAAGTTCGGTATTTGAACACGCTTATGTCGTGACAGATGACGAACGCATTGAAACGTGTGTTCTCGCCTTTGGAGGACGTTGCATCATGACGGGCACACATCATAAGAGTGGTACGGATCGTTGTTATGAAGCGCTTGAGAAGTTAGGTGCAGACTATGACGTGGTAGTTAATGTGCAGGGAGATGAACCCTTTATTGCAACTTCACAACTAGAAACTATTAAGGCGTGCTTCGCAGATGCGCAAACGCAAATAGCAACGCTCGTTAAGCCTTTCCTTCCCGCTGATGGCATTGAGGCTTTGGAAAATCCCAATTCTCCAAAAGTGGTTTTGGACAATAACAACTATGCCATTTATTTTAGTCGCTCCGTGATTCCTTATCTTCGTGGCGTTGAAAAGTCGGAGTGGCTTGAGAAACACACGTTTTACAAGCACATCGGACTTTATGCTTACCGTAGCCAGGTGCTTAAGGAAATTACTTCCATGCCCTTGGGCGAATTGGAACAGGCAGAATCGCTCGAGCAATTACGTTGGCTTCAGGCGGGATTCCGCATAAAGGTGGGCACTACCGACGTAGAAACCATTGGAATTGATACTCCCGAAGATTTAGAACGCGCAAAAAACTTTTTAGCACAACAGGCTTAACTCATGATTCAAACACATAAAAAACTAGTCTCTCTCTTACTCCTCTTCTCCGCATGCTCAATTGGAATGGAGGCGCAGAAGGTAGTCATTGGCACCTATCGTTTTAAGAAAGATGGAGGGGAATACACTGGGGAAATGTCCAAGCGTAAACCTCACGGTAAAGGAATCACGAAATATACAAATGGCGATTCTTACGAAGGTGAATACGTGAAGGGCAAGCGTCAAGGTCAAGGTATTTACAGGTACCAAAATGGCGAATATTACGAAGGAGGGTGGACGCAAAATTTGCAAAATGGTCTTGGAACTTATTACTACCTCAATAATAATAAGTACGTCGGACTTTGGTTTCGTAACATGAAGGAAGGGGAGGGTACCATGTATTATTATAATGGTGACACCTACTCTGGTAATTGGCACGAAGACGAACGTAGCGGAAAGGGCACTTACACTTTTTCTAATGGTGTTATCTATACCGGCGAGTGGAAAAACGATAAGAAACACGGTTTCGGCATTTACGATTGGGGAGACGGCACCCGCTATGAAGGTAATTGGAATAACGATGCGCGTTCTGGCAAAGGCACATATATCTATGCCGACGGAAGTAAGTTTATTGGCACTTGGGTAGATGGCTTGATGCATGGTAAAGGCACGTATGTTTCTGCCAATGGTGATGTTTACGAAGGCGATTATGTGCGCGGCAAACGCTCAGGTCAAGGAGTAACCAAGTTTGCTTCTGGCGACAAATATGTAGGTAATTACAGCGAAGGTCAACAACACGGTCAGGGTGTCTATACATGGAAGAGCAAGGCCGTATATAAAGGCGAATGGAAACACAATAAATGTAATGGACATGGTTCCTATTGTTGGCCGAATGGCGATGAATATGTTGGGGAATGGAAAGACAATCTGATGCATGGTGAAGGGCGCATCACGTATGCTGATGGTGCCACCTTCCAAGGTTCTTTCGTTGAAGGTCGTAAGCATGGCGATGCTGTTGAAGTAGATGCTTCGGGCACACGCCTTGAATGTGTTTACGTAGAAGGCGAACGCCACGGCGATTTCAAAGAATATGATGCTAATGGGAAACTCATAGCAACGGGTGTCTATAACATGGGCAAGCGTTCTAATAAGTAACGATGAACGGTTAACGATGAAGGGTTAACGTTGAACGTTTAAAGGTTAACGATGAAGGGGCTATGGTTAATGGCATCTTTATCCCTGTTCCCCCTTATCCCTTTCCCCGGGTTTTGTTAATCGTTTTCCCTTAAACATTAATCGTTAAACTATAAACGTTAATCGTTCATCGTTCCCCGTACCCCTTTTCCCATTAACCTTTCCCCTTATAACCTCAACCCCTAAAAATCTCACAACCTCAAAACCTTATAACCTCAAAACCTAACCTTATTCCCTCAAAACCACATAACCTTAAATATTATGGCAACTAAAAAGAAACCTGCTGCAAAGAAGCAGCCGTTACTCAAACTCGTCAAGAACGACCCTTGGCTCGAACCCTTTAACGAGGCAATTCAGGGACGTTATGACCATGTGATGTACAAGTTAAACGAACTTACTGGCGGAAAAGGAAGTCTTTCGGATTTTGCCGGCGGTCACCTTTATTTCGGTCTTCATCGCACAGCGCGTCAGTGGGTGCTCCGTGAATGGGCGCCTAATGCTACGAAGATTTATGTCATTGGTGAGTTTAACAATTGGCAAGAAGACGAAACCTATGCCATGAAGCGTATTGCTAAGACGGGTAATTGGGAAATCAAACTTCCCGCAAAGGCAATGAAACATGGCGACCTCTATAAACTCAAGGTATATTGGGAAGGTGGATGCGGCGAACGTATTCCTGCGTGGGTGCGTCGTGTCGTTCAGGACGAAGAAACAAAGATTTTCTCTGCGCAGGTATGGGCGCCAAAGGAAGAATATCAGTGGAAGAAGACGAAGTTTAAACCCCAGCGCGATCCGCTCCTCATTTACGAATGCCACATTGGTATGGGACAGGATGCAGAGCGTGTAGGTACTTACGAAGAGTTCCGCCTCAATGTGCTTCCCCGTATCATTAAGGAAGGTTATAATTGCCTTCAGATTATGGCAATTCAGGAACATCCCTATTACGGTAGCTTCGGTTATCACGTAAGTTCATTCTTCGCTGCCAGCAGTCGTTTCGGTACGCCCGAAGAACTCAAGCAACTCATTGATGAAGCACATCAAAACGGTATTGCCGTAATCATGGACCTCGTACAGAGTCATGCCGTGAAGAATGAAGTGGAAGGGCTTGGCAACTTTGCTGGCGACCCCAACCAGTTCTTCTATCCTGGCGACCGTCGCGAACATCCCGCTTGGGACAGTCTCTGCTTCGACTATGGCAAGAACGAAGTCATCCACTTCCTCCTCTCTAACTGTAAATATTGGTTGGAAGAATTCCACTTCGACGGTTTCCGCTTTGACGGCGTAACCTCAATGCTCTACTATAGTCACGGTCTCGGCGAAGCCTTCTGCGGTTATGGAGATTACTTCAACGGCAATCAGGACGGCAATGCTATTTGCTACCTCACACTTGCCAACATGCTCATCCACGAAGTCAATCCCAACGCCATCACTATTGCTGAAGAAGTGAGCGGTATGCCCGGGCTCGCAGCACCAGTGAAGGACGGCGGTTATGGTTTCGACTATCGCATGGCGATGAACGTACCCGACTACTGGATTAAGATTATCAAGGAAAAGAAGGACGAAGATTGGCACCCCTCAGGCATCTTCTGGGAACTCACTAACCGCCGTGCCGACGAAAAATGCATCTCTTATGCCGAAAGTCACGACCAGGCGCTCGTGGGTGATAAGACGCTCATCTTCCGCCTTGTTGACGCCGACATGTATTGGCACTTCAAGAAGGGCGATGAAAACTTCATGGCACACCGTGGCATTGCGCTCCACAAGATGATTCGCCTCGTCACCGCTTCTACCATCAACGGTGGTTACCTCAACTTTATGGGGAATGAGTTTGGCCATCCCGAGTGGATTGACTTCCCCCGCGAGGGCAACGGATGGAGCTATAAATATGCCCGTCGTCAGTGGAGCCTCGTGGACAACGACAAACTGTGCTATGAATACCTCGGCAAGTTCGACCAGGCGATGATGAAGCTCATCGGTGGTGTGAATAAGTATGAGAAGAGCAAGGTGGTGGAGATCAACTGCCACGATGGTGACCAGATCATGGCCTATCGTCGCGACGACCTGTTGTTTGTCTTCAACTTCAGTCCTACCAACTCATACAGCGACTATGGTTTGCTCGTGCCGCGCGGCTCATATCAGGAAGTGCTCAATACCGACAATCCCGTGTTTGGCGGTAACGGCCTCACCGACCCGAGTCTCACACACTTCACCCACTTCGAGCCTTTGCACAAGCGTTACAAGAAGGAGTGGCTCAAGCTTTATATCCCTGCTCGCTCGGCGATAGTGCTGAAGAAGTTGGATTGATGAATGAAATAAAACAACTTTCCTTGTCATTGCTTGCAGCTGCAGGCAATGACAAGCTACATAATGAAGATGAAAAGAAAAACGAAATACGATACCTCCATCCGTATCACCTGTGCAGCGCTCTTCGGCGTGTTCTCGTTCCTCTACATCAGTCTGTTGCAGGGCGAGCAGTTGGCACTTGTGCAAGATTATCTTGCGCAGGGGAAGACCTCGAACAATACCTTTGTCACCGCACTGCTCATCACCTTATTGTTGATGTTGGTGCAGTTTCTGCTAAACAGATTGGGCAAGCTCCACGGACGTTATGAGGCACTTTCCTACCTCCCCTCGTGTGTGTTGCTCGCACTGATAACGAAGGTCGATAGCACCCTTTCCTATTCACTCGTGCAATGGATAGTGGCTGTGGTGGTAGTGGTGGCATTGTGTGTGCTCTTCGTGTGGCTCAATCGCAATACCCTCGAGTCACGCGACACCAAATTTCTCGGTCTGCTGATTCCCAACCTCGGTGTCCTGACGGCCCTGTTCGTCTTCACTGGTTGGTATGGCAACAATGCTCCTGCCAACTCTATGGAGCTGGCGGCATGGAAATACACCCATAGTGGCAACTACGACAAGGTGCTCGAGGTGGGCAAGCGATCCGACGATTACAATCATCGTCTCACCGCTTTGCGTAACCTTGCCCTTGCCAAGACTGGGCAGCTGGGTAGCAAGCTCTTCGCCTATCCTCAGCCCTATGGCTCGGAAGGTTTGATGGTGAACCGCTACAATGTGCAGACTCCCTCGTATGGCGCTCAGGAGTATTATGATGCCTTAGGTGCCCATCCCTACGGAGGAGAAAATGCTGAGGCATTCTACAAGCGTATGATGGTGAAGACCGACTCGGCCATCTATCTCGACATGTATCTCAGTGCACTGCTTCTGGACAAGAATCTTGATGCCTTCGTGGAATACACAGCTAAAGAATATGCCGCAGAGTCGATTATCAGTGCTCCAAAGCATTATCAAGAGGCATATATGGTTTACAATGAGCAGCATCCGTTTACTCCCGTACCCGTTTCTGCTGATGGCGCCGTAGCTCAGCGCTACCGCGAATATCTTGCCTTGCGCGCAGCCAATACTGGCAATCCTGACGTGATGCGTAACCTCTGCAAGCGAAAGTTTGGAAATACCTATTGGTATTATTATGATTTTGTGAACTAATTCGTAGATAACCAATGATAAATAAATACCAAACGATGCCGCTCTTAGAGCGGCATCGTTTGGTATTATAGGGTAGAGGATAGAATTCTTCACTCTCTCTCTTACTCTATCACCTGATAGATGTGCGGGAGATTGCGCCCCTCGTGATTATAGTCGAGCCCATAGCCCACGATGAAGTCGTTCTCGATGTCGAAACAACGGTAGTCAATCTTCAAATCCACTTTCAAGCAGTTGGGTTTCACGAAGAGTGAGGTGATATATACCTCCTTGGGTTTCTTCTCACCTAAGATATGGAGCATTTCCTTCATGGTGAGTCCCGATTCGATGATGTCTTCTACGATGACAACAGTGCGTCCCTCAACATTCTCGCTTAATCCGATGAGTTGCTTTACGTTGCCGGTAGAATGCTCGCCTTCGTAGGAGGCAAGGCGCACGAAGGTAATCTCGCAGGGGAAGTTGATGTTGCGCAGTAGGTCGGCTGCAAACACGAATGAACCATTGAGGATAACGAGGAACAGGGGATTCTTCTTTCTTAGGTCTTCATCCATCTTGGCTGCAACTTCCTTTACACGAGCCAAAATCTTCTCTTCTGGGATGTAGAGGGCAAACTTCTTGTCCTTCACTTGTACTACAGTGTTCATAGTTTCCTGATGTATTTGTTTTTATTATGTTTGTCAACTAAGATGAAATGCAAAGATATGTATATTTTTTGACTTATTGACAAGCGTGGGCGAATATCTATGTTTTTTCTGTTTTTGCAAAAAAAAAGTTTTACCTTTGTGCCCCGTTAGTGAGAAGCATAGCTTCTGTGATGGAGAAAATATAATTTTTCATTCGATAATATGAAGACAAAAACATTAGCAACTTTGGCTGTAGCGGCATTTGCTACTGTGGCCTGCACAAACAAGAGTATGGAATCAGGTATCCGTCCCGAGAACCTCGACACCACTGCTATTGCTGGTGACGACTTCTATCAGTATGCTTGTGGTGGTTGGATGAAGAATCATCCGCTCACGGGCGAGTATTCACGTTTCGGCGCTTTCGATAAGCTGGCCGAGGACAATCGTGAGCAGTTGCGTACACTCATTGCCGATATCGCTGGGCAGGAACATACCGCAGGTTTGGTAGCCCAAAAGATTGGCGACCTCTACAACATGGCGATGGATAGCACCGCACGCAATGAGCGTGGCTATGAGCCCATTCGCCCCGTGATGGAGCGTATCGCAGCCCTCAAGAGCAACAATGAAGTGATGCCCCTCGTGGCCGAACTCTCGCGTCAAGGTATGGGCAGCTTCTTCCATGTGTATATCGATGCCGATATCATGGATAGCAAGCAAAACCTCGTGCAGATTTATCAAGGTGGTATCGCATTGGGCGAGAAGGAGTATTACCTCGACACCGATGAGGCCACCACAGCAATCCGTGAGGCCTACAAGAAGCACATCGTGAACATGTTCCGCCTTGCTGGTTTTGATGAGGCCGTTGCTACTCAGAAGATGGAGGCGGTGATGAAGATTGAAACGGCATTGGCCGAGAAATCCTTCAGTGCCACCGAACAGCGCAATCCCGCTGCCAACTATCATAAGATGACTATCGATGAGTTGAAGGCCAACTTTTCAGCCATTGATTGGGACACCTATTTCACTACTTTGGGCATCAACGACCTCAAGGAACTCAGCGTGTCGCAGCTCGAACCCATCCACGAGGTATGCCGCATCGTGAGCGAGGAGTCGGTGGATAATCTTATTGCCTACCTCGAGTGGCACACCCTTGATGGCACCGCTAACGAGCTCAGCGAT
>CALFGU010000203.1 GCA_937877685.1 uncultured Prevotella sp. | reverse complement strand
TCTCACACATCCTTTCCAGTACCTCATGCGCCTGCGACGCTCGCATGGCAGGCGCCATGATTCCCGTGATGAGCAATTCCGGAAGTGGCAACCAGGGCATCTGCGCCACAAACCCCGTAGTAGTCTTCGCCCGTGAAAACCACAACACGCAGGAAGAACTCACCCGCGCCCTGATGCTCAGCCACCTCACTGCCATCTACATCAAGCAACACCTCGGCACCCTCTCCGCCCTCTGCGGTTGCGTTGTGGCGTCAACGGGTTCCAGCTGTGGCATCACCTACCTCATGGGTGGCACCTACGAACAGATTTGCGCCGCGGTGAAAAACATGATTGCCAACCTCACAGGCATGATATGCGACGGCGCCAAACCCTCATGTGCCCTCAAGCTCACCTCTGGCGTCAGCACCGCCGTCCTCTCAGCCATGCTCGCCATGCAAGGCAACTGCGTCAGCAGTATTGAAGGCATCATCGACGACGACGTGGACCAGTGCGTACGCAACCTCGTCAGCATCGGTGCACACTCCATGAACGAAACCGACAAGCAAGTGCTTGACATTATGGTGGGGAAAAGCAAGAAGTAAAGGTAACGAAAGCGAATAAATCTTCCAATAAAAATCCGCAACGCTAGTTTCATCAACAGTGTTGCGGATTCTTTTTAATATATCTATTGCTGTTTCAAAGTTTACCGGACAGCAATATTAAACAATAAAAAGTTCGGTCTTAGACCGAACTTTTTATTGTAAATGGTATATTTAATATATTACAACTTAAACTGCTTCTTAAGCGCTTCTATCTTTGTTTCTGCATCAGCCTTCTTCTTGCGTTCAAGTTCTACGACAGCTGCAGGAGCACTGCTAACGAAGCGTTCGTTTTCGAGTTTTTTGTTCACTCCCATGAGGAAACCTTCAAGGCGCTTGATTTCAGCGATTGCTTTTTCCTTTTCTGCTTCATTGTCCACAAGGTCACCAAGGAGGAGTGCGTAACGCGTGGTTTCTACCATGAAAGCAACTGCGCCGTCGGCCGCTACTGTTGTTGCGTCTTCAATCTCGGCAGCTGCCAACTTCTCGATAAGGGACTTGAGCGATGAAACGGGGCATGTGGGCGTAGCGAGCACCTTCACTTCCTGGCGGGGCGAGATGTTCTTGCTATTACGCACAGCACGAATGTTGGCGATGATGCTTTTCGCATGGTTCATAGCCGCAAGAAGCGCTTCGTCGTCTTCCTGGGGTGCGGGAATGGTCATGGGGCTCACCATGATGCTTTCGCCCTCCTTACGCTCAGCAAGGTGTTGCCAAAGTTCTTCGGTAATGAAGGGCATGAAGGGGTGAAGAAGGTGAAGAAGATGGTCGAAGAAGCCGAGTGCAGTAGTGTAAGTTGCCGAGTCAATAGGACTGCCGTAAGCGGGCTTAATCATTTCGAGGTATGACGCAGAGAAGTCGTCCCAGAAGAGGCTATACACTTCGTGGAGGGCTTCAGAGAGGCGGTATTTCTTGAAGAGATCCGTGATTTCGGCAGCACTCTGACGGAGGCGTGCGCCAAACCATATGTTGGCTTCGTGTGACGTTTGGGGCAAATCCATAGTGCTGTCTACGCTCCAACTCTTGATGAGGCGGAAGGCGTTCCAAATCTTGTTGCAGAAGTTACGTCCCTGTTCGCAGAGAGTGTCGTCAAAGAGGATGTCGTTACCTGCGGGTGCAGAGAACATCATGCCCATACGTACACCGTCGGCTCCATAAGTGTCAATAAGGTCGAGAGGGTCGGGAGAGTTGCCAAGAGACTTGGACATCTTGCGACCGAGCTTGTCGCGAACGATACCTGTGAAATAGACGTTACGGAAGGGCATATCACCCGTGTATTCATAACCCGCCATAATCATACGTGCCACCCAGAAGAAGATGATGTCCGGACCTGTCACGAGGTCGGCTGTGGGATAGTAGTATTGGAGTTCCTCATTGCCGGGATTGTTGATGCCCTTGAAGAGGCTGATGGGCCAGAGCCATGAAGAGAACCACGTGTCGAGCGCATCTTCATCCTGCTTAAGGTCAGAGAGTTGGAGGTCTGCATTACCACTCTGTGTACGTGCTAATTCGAGAGCCTTTTCAGCCGTTTCGGCTACAACGAAACCGCCCGTGGGGAGGTAATAGGCAGGAATGCGGTGACCCCACCAAAGCTGACGCGAGATGCACCAGTCCTGAGTATTTTCCATCCAATGGAAATAGTTCTTATCAAATCTTTCGGGAACGAACTTGATGCGTCCGTCGCGTACAGCCTCGATAGCGGGCTTTGCGAGGGGCTCCATCTTTACGAACCACTGAAGGCTGATCATAGGCTCGATAGTCGTACCGCAACGGTAGCAGGTACCGACCTCATGCTTGAGATCCTCGATCTCACAGAGCCATCCGCCCTCGCGAAGATCGTTTACGATA
>CALFGU010000202.1 GCA_937877685.1 uncultured Prevotella sp. | reverse complement strand
CTGATGCAGACGTAGAAGGTTGCTTGAAGAACACGAACTGGATGCCCGCAGACCGTGACTATTTCCGCGGAGGTGGTTTCTCTTCTAACTTCTTGTCTAAGGGTGGCATGCCCGTGACTATGTCACGCTTGAACTTGATCAAGGGTCTTGGTCCTGTGCTTCAAATTGCTGAAGGTTGGACTGCTGACGTAGATCCCGAAATCCATGAAGTGCTCAACATGCGTACAGACCCCACTTGGCCAACTACTTGGTTCGTGCCCCGTTTGGATGAAACAAAGGCACCCTTCAAGGATGTTTATTCCGTAATGAACTATTGGGGCGCAAACCATGGCGCCATCAGCTACGGACATATCGGTGCCGACTTGATTACCCTCTGTTCAATGCTCCGCATCCCCGTTTGCATGCACAACGTTCCCGAAGATGCCATCTTCCGTCCCGCAGCATGGAATGCATTCGGCATGGATAAGGAAGGCGCAGATTATCGTGCGTGCCAAACTTACGGTCCTATCTATAAGTAACTAGTGAGGGGGTGAGGTTTTAAGGTTTTGAGGTTTTAAGGCCTTGCGGATTACAGTCCTTAAAGTTCCTAAAGACCTTATAACCTTAAATCCTAAAAACCTCACCCCTAATAATCTATTAACCTTAACCCCTAATAACCTCTCCCTATGATTAACCGTTTTATCCTTAACGAAGTTTCATATTTTGGTCCTGGTGCACGCGAAGTGCTCCCCAAGGAAATTGCACGCCTCGGTTTTAAGAAGGCATTTGTTGCTACTGACAAAGACTTGATTAAGTTTGGCGTAGCCGACAAAGTGCTCAAGGTGTTGGCAGATGCCGGTATTCCTTACGAAGTATTCAGTGACATCAAGCCCAACCCCACTACGGCAAACGTAAAAGCAGGTGTTGCAGCATTTGCTGCCTCTGGCGCAGACTTTATTATCGCTCTTGGTGGCGGTTCTTCCATGGACACCGCAAAGGCTGTGGGTATCATCACCAACAATCCCGAATTTGCCGACGTAGTTTCCTTGGAAGGTGTAGCAGATACGAAGAAGAAGTCAGTGCCTATCATTGCGTTGCCCACAACTGCGGGTACGGCGGCAGAAGTAACCATTAACTACGTAATCACTGACGAGGCCAACGAAAAGAAAATGGTTTGCGTTGACCCCAACGACATTCCCGTAATGGCGATTGTGGATGCCGAACTTATGTATACCCTTCCCAAGAGCTTAACTGCCGCTACAGGTATGGACGCTCTCACTCACGCCATCGAAGGTTTGATTACGAAGGGCGCATGGGAAATGAGCGACATGTTCGAACTCAAAGCCATCGAAATGATTGCGCGTTACCTTGAAACTGCAGTGAATGAACCTCAAAATGCAGAGGCGCGCAATGGCATGGCTGTAGCACAGTACATCGCAGGTATGGCATTCTCTAACGTAGGTCTCGGTGTGGTTCACGGCATGGCACACCCCATGGGCGCTATCTTTGACATTCCTCACGGCGTGGCAAATGCATTACTCCTCCCCACTATCATGGAATTCAACATGCCTGCTGCCGTTGATAAATATGTACAGATTGCCAAGGCAATGGACGTTTACAGCGCCGGCATGAGTAAGGAAGAAGCTGCTCAAGCTGCTGTAGATGCCGTTCGTGCTCTTGCCATTCGCGTAGGTATTCCTCAACATCTCACAGAGCTTGGCATAAACGAGGGCGACCTTGACCGCCTCGCAACTGCTGCGGCAGCCGATGTCTGCACACCCGGTAATCCGCGCGACGTAAATAAGGATATTATTCTTGACCTCTATAAGAAGGTGCTTTAATCCTAAGGTTATAAGGGGGTAAGGTAATAAGGTTGTAAGACCATGCGGTTTGATAAGCTTAAAGACTCTAATGACCTTAAATTTCCTAAAAACCTTCCCCCCTCATAACCTCTTAACCTCATAACCTCTTAACCTAAAACAATGATTACCCCACTTCATATCGAAGAATTTATTAAGCAGGCGCACCGTGTGGGTGATGCCGGTCTCACTGTGTGTAGCAGTGGCAACCTTTCGTGGCGTATTGGCGACGAAGCCTTAGTTTCTGGCACCGGTTCTTGGGTGCCCACGATTCAAAAGGAAAAGGTTTCGCAATGTGTCGTTGCTACGGGTGAGGTACTCAATGGTGTGAAGCCCTCTATGGAAAGTGGTTTCCACCTTGGCGTACTCCGTCAGCGCCCTGACGTAAATGTGGTGTTGCATTTCCAATCTCCTTATGCAACAGCGGTTTCTTGCATGAAGAAGAAGCCTGAGAATTTCAACGTAACGGCAGAAGTGCCTTGCCACGTGGGACGCGAAATTCCCATTATCCCTTACCTTCGTCCGGGTTCTCCCGAATTGGCAGAAGCAGTTGTTGAAGCCATGAAGGAACATAACTCTATCCTGCTCACCAATCACGGCCAGGTAGTTTGCGGTAAGGATTTCGACCAAGCATTTGAGCGTGCCATGTTCTTTGAAATGGCTTGTCGCATCATCATTCAGAGTGGCGGCGATTACTCAGTGCTTACGCCCCAAGAAATTGAAGACCTCGACGTTTACGTTCTCGGTAAGAAGACTCCCTTACAGCAATAAGCATTCACTAAATTAAATGGTTTAGGTTCTTTAGAAAATATAGAATAACTATAGCCTCTATAACATCTATAAATTCTATAGAACCTAAACCCTTCATCACCTTAAAACCTAAAACCCTCCCCCTATGAATAAAGTATATCTCGCTGCCGACTTCGGCGGTGGCAGTGGGCGCGTCATCGCTGGCTGGTTAGACAGCGGACGTCTCATTATGGAGGAAGTACATCGCTTCCCCAATCGTCAGGTGCGCCTTGGAAAACACGTTTATTGGGACTTCCCCGCCCTTTTTGCTGACATGAAGGAAGGTCTTAAAAAGGCGGCAGCAAAAGGTTATCACGTAGAAAGCATCGGGGTAGATACGTGGGGTGTGGATTTTGGGTTGATTGACCGCGACGGTAACTTGCTCGGAAATCCCGTGTGTTACCGTGATGAGCGTACGGCTGGTATTCCCGAAAAGGTGGCAAAGATTCTGAACCCATCGGAACATTATGCCACGACGGGTATTCAGGTGATGGAGATTAATACGCTCTCTCAACTTTATAGTCTTAAGGGAAGTGCGCAACTGGAAGCTGCGGAACACCTGCTCTTCATGCCCGACCTCTTCAGTTACTTCCTTACAGGAGAAATTAGCAACGAGTATTGTATCGCTACCACTTCCGAACTCATGGATGCCAAGCGCCGTAATTGGTCTTGGGAAACCATCAAGATTTTAGACCTTCCCGAACGCATCTTTGGCAACATCGTCATGCCAGGTAGCGTACGCGGCACATTGACTCCCGAAGTAGCAGAAGAGACTGGTCTTGGAGCGGTGAAAGTTGTTGCAGTGGGTTCTCACGACACGGCATCTGCCGTTGCTGCAGTCCCAGCCGTTGAGGGCGATGGCGCAGTTGCATTCTTAAGTTCGGGCACTTGGTCACTCTTAGGCCTTGAACTCCCCGAACCTATCCTTACCGAAGAGGCACGCCTTGCGGAATTCACCAACGAGGGTGGCGTGGGCGGTCGCATCCGCTTCTTACAAAACATCACAGGTCTCTGGATTCTGCAACGCCTTATGGCGGAGTGGGAAGCGCAAGGCGAAAAGCAAACCTTTGGCGAACTGCTTCCTGCGGCTGAAAGCGTGAAGATTTCAAGCATTATCCCTGTGGCAGATGCAGCATTTATGAATCCAGCGTCCATGGAGAAAGCCATTTGTGATTATTGCGCTGCTACGGGGCAACCTGTGCCTCAAACGAAGGCTGAAGTCACCAAGTGTGTACTCCAATCCTTGGCGGCAAAATATCGCGAAGCACTTGCGGGAATCAAGGACTTACTTCCCCAACCCCTTAAGCGCCTTCACATTATCGGAGGTGGCTCACAAAACGCATTGCTCAACCAACTCACGGCCGATGCTCTCAGAATCCCCGTTTGGGCAGGACCTGTCGAAGCAACAGCTATGGGAAATATTCTCGTACAAGCCATGTCAGCAGGAGAAATTGCCGATATTGCCGCCCTTCGCGAAGTGGTGCGCAACAGCGTAACGCCAACGATTTTTGAACCTAAGTAGGGTTCTAGATTACAACTAACAGAGTACAGAGTACAACTACCATCCGGATGGCGCTCTCCCCCTGTTTATAGGGGGA
>CALFGU010000201.1 GCA_937877685.1 uncultured Prevotella sp. | reverse complement strand
GATAAGTTTTCTTCGTCGATCTAAGCGCCTTCGGTATTTTCTAAACTTTAGTATTGATGGTGCAGATGCGATGCAAAACATTTATGCCTACTATAGTGGGAGATGGGGTAACGATAAGAGGACTTCTTATTTTTCCTTCTTTGCAGATGTGATAGCCTTAATCTTCTTCATATCAAACTTTGGTACTCTTTCGTAGGTGTACAAGCCGTTAACCTCTTGCTCTACATCATAAAGCTGAGTATAGCAGAAGCCAAACATTTTATAATTGCTTACAATTACATCAGTAAGACCAACATATCTGTCAGCAAATTCTTCGGGAGTCTTAACATCTTCACCATAACCCCAGGATTTGATTGACTCGTCACTTACCCATTTGATTCCACCGTATTCACTGATGAATACAGGTTCACCTCTGTATGTTTGTCTGCCACCATTTTCAACAAGTACGTGCTGATAAAGATAATCTTCTTTATGTTTGTATAAATCTTTGATTGTTAACAAATTCATGTCAATCTACTCCTTACTTTGTTTCCAATTTATTGCTACCCCCCCCAAGAGTGGTAAGGGATTTATCGAACAGTTACAAGGAGTTTGCACCGCTAACGGAACTGCTATCGCTTCTATCGTAGGCCGTTTCTACGCTATGGACCGTGATAAGCGTTGGGAGCGTGTTAAGGAAGCGTATGACCTTCTTGTTGAAGGCAAGGGTAAACAGGCTACTGACATGGTGCAAGCTATGCAGGAAAGTTACGACGCTGATGTTACCGATGAGTTCGTTCTTCCTATCAATAACGCAAATGTTGACGGTACAATCAAGGAAGGTGACGTGGTTATCTTCTTCAACTACCGCAACGACCGTGCTAAGGAGCTCACTATCGTACTCTCTCAGCAGGATATGCCCGAAGCTGGTATGAAGACTATTCCCGGTATCCAGTTCTACTGCATGACTCCCTACGATGCTTCATTCCAGAACGTTCACATCCTTTTCCCCAAGGAAAATGTTACAAACACGCTCGGCGAATACATCGCAAGCAAGGGACTTAAGCAGTTGCACACTGCAGAAACTGAGAAGTACGCTCACGTAACCTTCTTCTTCAACGGCGGTGGTGAAGCTCCCTACGAAGGCGAAGACCGTATCCTCGTTGCATCTCCCAAGGTGGCAACTTATGACCTCCAACCCGAAATGTCAGCTTACGAAGTGAAGGACAAGCTCGTTGCTGCCATCAAGGAAGATAAGTATGACTTCATCGTGGTGAACTTTGCAAACTGCGACATGGTGGGTCACACAGGTATTTATGAAGCAGTAGAAAAGGCGGTTAAGGCAGTTGACGCTTGCGTTGCTGAAACCGTAGAAGCAGCTAAGGCTGTAGGTTACGAAACTATCATTATTGCCGACCACGGTAACGCTGATAACGAAATCAACCCCGACGGTACGCCCAACACAGCCCACTCACTCAACCCCGTTCCCTTCATTTACGTAACAGAAAATAAGGAAGCAAAGGTAGAAGACGGTGTGCTCGCAGACGTTGCGCCTTCAATCCTCCACATCATGGGATTGGAACAGCCTGCAGAAATGACTGGTAAGAACTTGATTAAGTAATCACGAAAAGTAAAAAGTAACTATAGAGGCAATAAGTCCTATAGTTACTTTTTTTACGATAAAAAATTAAGGGCAGCGCTGAGGCGCTGCCCTTAATTATATAAATGAGTGGTTTACTTCTTGAAATATCTGTTGAAAAGACCTTCAAAGCCCTTACCGTGACGTGCTTCGTCCTTTGCCATTTCGTGAACCGTGTCATGGATAGCGTCAAGATTCTGCGCCTTTGCGTTACGAGCAATGCGGAACTTATCTGAGCAAGCACCGTTTTCTGCCATCATGCGCTTTTCAAGGTTTGTCTTTGTGTCCCAAACAACATCGCCGAGGAGTTCTGCGAACTTTGCAGCGTGTTCTGCTTCTTCCCAAGCGTAGCGCTTGAAAGCTTCTGCAATTTCGGGGTAACCTTCGCGGTCAGCCTGGCGACTCATTGCGAGGTACATACCAACTTCTGTGCACTCACCCATGAAGTGTGCGTTGAGATCCTTAATCATTTCTTCGTCGCAACCTTGAGCAACGCCGAGTTCGTGTTCTGTTTCAAATGCCAAACCTGCAGATTCGTCAACTTCCTTAAACTTTGTTGCGGGAACCTTACATTGAGGACATCTTTCGGGAGCAGCGTCACCTTCATGAACATAACCACATACTGTGCAGATAAATTTCTTAGCCATAGTCGTATTAAAATTAATTGTTGTTATTAATTGTTTTGTTTTTCTGATGCAAAAGAACAAACAAAGTTTTGATAAAGCAAATTTATTTCTTGAAAAATGACATATATAAAACCTATAGACTAATTGTTTTGGTAAATAGGTTTTTGTGAAGTGGTTGATTGTTAGAGGAATGAGGATTTTGTTAGGAGGAAAAACTGAAAATATCCTTGGGTTAATAGGAGGTGTTAAAATTAAGTACCCAAATAGGATTTCTAAAGTTACTAATTGTTTTTTTTATTAAAGGTTGAATTTCTGCTATAAGAGGTTTTGTTTTAGGTGTGTTTGGCAGAGTGCAGAATGGCTATGGAATAATGTGATGAATTTAAAATCTTGCGTGGTTTCAAAAGGTGGAAATTTCGTGTGTGATGGAGAGGGGTGTCCGCAAGTTTAGGTGGGGTAGATGTAAAATAGAAATATAAAAAAGCAGGATTGCGTCGGTTGACACAATCCTGCTCGTTTGCTTTTGCAAGAAGTTTGGATTACTTGCGGAGGCCGAGAGCCTTCACGATAGCACGGTAACGGTTGATATCGCGGTCCTTCAAGTAGTTGAGGAGTGCACGACGCTTACCTACCAACTTCACAAGCGCGCGTTTAGTCGTATTATCTTTACGGTTAGCGCGCATGTGCTCCGTCAAATGGGAAATACGGTAAGAAAACAAGGCGATCTGGCTTTCAGCAGAACCAGTATCCGTGTTAGACGCGCCGTACTGTCCAAAGATTTCTTGCTTCTTTACAGAATCCAAGTACATAATGTAAATAAATTTGGGAATGAATAAATTGTTTGTGCTCGAAAGCGAGTGCAAAATTACGACTTTTCTTTTGACTGACAAATATTTGCCTCTAATTTTTCTTTTTAGATGTTTGTTTTTGTAGAAAAACGTTAAATTTCTTGCCTTTCATTTTGTGCTTTGGTGCTTGTGAGTTACCTTTGCAGAAGGTTAATATTGCCTTATTGTGCCCGTATGTTTACGCGATGCTCAGTTTGTGAGAGTTGCGTGACGAAAAGGGTGCGCTTTGAACTTGAAAATTCATAACAATTTTTAATTCACTAACTTTTTTAACTCAATTAACTTCATCTATGTGGTTATGTAATTCATCCATTGGACGAAAGGTGATTATGTCAGTAACTGGCGTAGCACTTATTTTGTTCCTTACGTTCCATGCATGCATGAACGTAGTCGCAATCTTCTCTGCAGAAGGTTACAACATGATTTGCGAGATGTTGGGAGCTAACTGGTATGCCTTGGTAGCTACTGCTGGTCTTGGCGCACTCGTAGTGCTTCACTTCCTCTACGCAATTAAGCTCACGCTCCAGAACAAGAAGGCGCGTGGTAACAGTGCTTATGCTGTGACAGACCGTCCCGCTAAGGTGGAATGGGCATCACAGAATATGTTTGTGCTCGGTGTAATCGTTGTGCTCGGTATGGGGCTCCACCTCTACAACTTCTGGTACAACATGATGCTTCAGGAATTGCTCCCTGCTGGCAATCACGAACTCGCAACCAATGGTGTTTACTGGATTCAGCAGACATTCTCTTGCCCCGTTTACGTGGTAGTTTACCTCGTATGGCTCGCAGCTTTGTGGTTCCACCTCACAC
>CALFGU010000200.1 GCA_937877685.1 uncultured Prevotella sp. | reverse complement strand
CGTTACCCGCTCAGGTTTTGGTTATGGCTTCCGCGACTAAACTCTCGTTTCACAAACGCTTGTTCCTCCAACTCCTCGCCTATGCTTGGGCATTGGTGATCTGCTTCATGGGTTTTCAATATCTGCGTGAGAAGGAATACAAGTCAGACTTCTTGAGTGCTACGTTGCAACAATACAACCGACACCTGCTGGAAGAAGTTGAGGAGGGGCGCTCTTACGAAACCTATATTTCTTCTCACGAAAAACCTTTCAACGACCTTAGAATTACGCTAATCACGCTGTCAGGTGCCGTTATTTATGACAACACTATTTCCGTAGATTTGCTGGATAATCACAGGAACCGTCCTGAAGTAGTAGAAGCATTGCGTAAGGGGGCTGGGTATCATATTGGGAGACAATCAACAAGTGATGGACGTGAGTATTTCTATTCTGCCACCCGTGGCAAGCGCGTCATTGTTCGCACAGCCCTTCCTTATTCCAGCACATTAAAGGATATGCTCGCAGCAGACTGGTCTTTCCTCGTTGTAATGATTTTCATTGCGCTGGGAGTGAGCATTATAGCCTACTTCTCCACACGTCAACTTGGCAACGATATTGAGCGTGTCAATCGTTATGAAGCAGAACAGGAGCGCTCTCGCCTGAAGCGTCAACTCACCAACAACATCAACCACGAACTCAAAACGCCTGTAGCCTCCATTGGCGTGTGCCTCGAAACGCTACTCTCAGGAATTCATCTTAGCGAAGAAAAGCGGCAGGAGTTAATCAGTAGATGCTACATGCAAAACGAGCGACTCCGCCGATTGCTCAACGACGTGTCGCTTATCACGAGAATGGAAGAAGGGAGTGCCTTTATTCACAAAGAACCTGTTGTTATTAACGACATCATCCGTGAAGTGGAAGTGGAGTTAGAAGTAATGCCCAAGGAAGAAAGCTTCATACTTCACACCAATTTTAAGCATAAAGTCACCATTGAGGGTAATATTTCCTTAATTGCATCTATCTTCAGCAATCTTACGGAAAATGCGATTGCCTATTCGGAAGGGAGGAATATCTACATCTCACTGCTTGAAGACAATGAGCAGATGTGTCGCATCCGATTTGAAGATGACGGGAAGGGCGTTCAGCATGATCAACTCCACTATCTTTTCGACCGTTTTTATCGTATAGATAAAGGACGGTCACGTCAGAAAGGCGGAACAGGACTTGGACTTGCTATTGTTAAACATTCCGTTAGGGTTCACGGAGGCACCATCAGCGTTACCAATCGTCCAGAAGGTGGGCTACGATTCGAGTTTACGTTGCGCAAGCATTCATAGGTTTCTTGGTAAACCAAAAAGTAACTTTAAACAAGGTCGCAAAATCTTGTTATAAGTAAACAATATACTTGAATCCACATACTTATGTAACATCCCCCTTTATCAAGTGAGTACTTGTTAAAGGGGGTGTTTTGAATCTTCATAATAGGCAGGGTGGACAAAAAGTAGGATGAACCCTCTGTAATTATATGATTTCCATATC
>CALFGU010000199.1 GCA_937877685.1 uncultured Prevotella sp. | reverse complement strand
ACGTGTCTTAATCTCGATTTTTCTAACCTTTTTAAATAGTTCGTTTGTTTCCATATCTCAACAAATCACGGCACTTCTACCATGTTTAAAATCTCGTTGATAATTTCTTCTGTTGTAATGTTTTCAGCTTCTGCTTCATAGGTCAAACCTATACGATGCCTCAACACATCATGAGCAACTTCTCTCACATCCTCAGGAACAACATACCCACGACGTTTGATAAATGCACAAGTGCGCGAAGCAAGGGCTAAATTGATTGATGCACGGGGAGAACCGCCAAACGAAATGTAATTTTTCAACTTACTCAGCTTGTAGCGTTCGGGGTAGCGCGTAGCAAATACGATATCAGCAATGTATTGCTCAATACGCTCATCTAAATATACTTGCTTAACCAGCTCTCGTGCTTCAACTATCTTTTGCAAGTCAACAACAGGAGTAACCTTCGCAAAACTATCATTCAAGTGAGCTCTAAGTATTTTCTTTTCCTCCTCAATGGTTGGGAAATCAATGAGCACCTTTAGCATAAAGCGGTCAACCTGGGCTTCAGGAAGAGCATAAGTTCCCTCTTGCTCAATGGGGTTTTGCGTAGCCATCACAAGGAAAGGCGAAGGTAACGCCATTGTTTGCTCGCCAATGGTAACTTGATGTTCCTGCATTGCTTCGAGAAGCGCACTCTGAACCTTTGCTGGAGCACGATTGATTTCATCAGCTAAAACAAAGTTTGCAAAAATTGGACCGCGCTTTATGGTAAAGGATTCCGTTTTTTGACTATAAACCTGCGTACCAATTACATCAGCAGGAAGCAAGTCAGGAGTAAACTGAATACGACTAAATTTTGCATCTATCAAACTTGACAACGTCTTAATCGCAAGTGTCTTCGCTAATCCTGGAACACCTTCTAATAAGATATGTCCGTCGCTTAAAAGTCCTATTAATAACGAGTTAACGAGATGCTTTTGACCTACAATTATTCTATTCATACCCGCAACCAAGTCTGTGATAAAACCAGTGCGACTTTCTATAAGCGCATTCAATTCGCGTACGTCAATTTGTTGTGACATTGTTTAAATTACTATGTTTGAGATTATTCTAAGAAAAACGATATCAATAGCATTTTGGGAAGTGTCTATAGACTAAGTAATCACGACTTATCCCCCTATGACACCTCTCAGCAAATTTACAACATTCAGAAATTTTTCAGTCTTAAAAAAATAAAAAATACTAAATGTATGTGTATATTTTTTTACAATACAAAGTTACAACAAGTCCAGGGTATCACGTGACTTAATGAGAATTAGTGAGAATTATTTTAAATTGCGTGACAGTCACGCACCATTAGCAAGGCGATGTTGCGGTAGTTGGCTTATAATTCTTCACATCTAATCAACGACCTTAACACACACTACTTATTATAGAAAAAACGGCACATAAATCGAAATAAACGGCATATATTTTGAAATAACTCACTAATTGTTTGAATAGAAATTGTTGTTCACAATTTTCCGATTAGAATAGACATAACATATTGAATATGAATATACTTTTCACTTAGATATCTAAGTAATAATAATTACAAGTAAATATCAACTTGTATTCAAACTTCGTTAAAATCAGTTTGTGCATATCCTCATACGTTTTAAATATGCTTTTGTAATGCCACAAACACAATGTACTCATGAAAACTGATTCTAATAATAAAATCCTTGCCCTCACCTTGTTTTTTTATATATATTTTAACCTGAGCAAAAAATATATGCTATCTTTGCAGAACAAATAAGTTTACAATATGAAACTGGTATTAATGTCCACTCCACATTTCTTTGTTGAAGAGCATCAAATATTGACTGCGCTTTTTGATGAAGGGTTGGAAATGGTTCACCTAAATAAGCCCAATTCAGAACCTGTGTTCTGCGAACGACTTTTATCCTTGTTGCCCGATTCATACCGCAAGTTAATCGTTACCCACGATCACTTTTATTTGCAAAATGAGTACGAGCTTAAAGGGATTCACCTCACAGAGCGAAACCCT
>CALFGU010000198.1 GCA_937877685.1 uncultured Prevotella sp. | reverse complement strand
GCCGCGCAATGTGATGGCCGGTGTGCGTGACGAGAGTGTCAAGGAGTGGAGAGTTCCTTGTGTGTTTATTGTAGATGAACCCCGTTTCTCTTGGCGCGGATTTATGCTCGACGAGGGTCGCCACTTCTTCGGTAAGGAAGAGGTGAAGCGCATTCTCGACATGATGGCAACGTATAAGATGAATCGTTTCCACTGGCACTTGACGGAAGACCAAGGTTGGCGTATCGAAATCAAGAAATACCCCAAACTCACCGAGGTTGCCGCTTGGCGCGAAACGAAAAAGTTGGGGTGGGGCAGCGAATACCCCACCGACGGCGAACATTACGGCGGCTTTTACACGCAAGAAGACGTGCGCGAAATTGTTGCCTATGCCAAGGAGCGATTCATAGAAATTCTTCCCGAAATCGACATGCCCGGTCACTTCCAGGCGGCACTTGCTGCTTACCCCGAGCTCTCGTGTACGCCTAATGAGAAGCACGAGGTGTGGCTTCACCAAGGCGTGTCGGCAGATGTGATGAACGTGGCAGCGCCTGAGGCTATCCAGTTTACAAAAGACGTTGTGGACGAACTCACAGCACTTTTCCCCTTCGGTTACATTCACCTCGGTGGCGACGAGTGCCCCACGCACAAATGGGAGCATAATGCACTTTGCCAACAGCGCCTTAAGGAAATCGGCAGCACAAACTATCGCGACCTCCAGACAGACTTCTACAAGCAAATCCAAGATTATATCCTTACGAAGCCCCAGGCGGAGCAGCGCAAGTTAATCTTCTGGAACGAAATGCTCCATGGCAATACGTCGCAACTTAAGGATATTACCGTCATGGCGTGGATTGGCGCCGACGGTGCGGCTAAGGACGCTGCACAACGCGGATTTGACAACATCCTTTCGCCCCAGATTCCTTATTATATTAATCGTCGCCAAAGCACTGACCCTAACGAACCTCGCTCGCAGGGACACGGTCATGAAACGTTGGAAAAGGTGTATGCCTACATCCCCGCCAATGGCATTGATAAGGCGCTCCTTCCCCGCTATAAGGGAGTGCAGGCAAACTTCTGGACGGAATACGTGTTCGACAACGAAACGTTGGAATACCTCACCTTCCCCCGCCTCATTGCCGTTGCCGAAGCAGGATGGACCGTACAGCAGCGCCGTGATTACAAGAACTTCGTAGAGCGCCTCAATCAGCACGTGCCCTTCTTCGAACTCTTCAAGTTGAGTTACGGCAAGCATGTGG
>CALFGU010000197.1 GCA_937877685.1 uncultured Prevotella sp. | reverse complement strand
AACGATGAGCGGAGCAGCGGCAAAGCATTCTGCCCATGTTTTGTCAAGTTCAAGTCTATCATCTTGCCCTACGTGTGTGCGTGTAACATTAGCAACAACAACGCTTGCACCGCCCCCTCCTTCGGGGACTTTGTACTTGGTATCGCCAACCTGTAGACCCGTGAGGTCTGCTTCCGTACCCGCGAGGGTGGGGTTGGCTACGACAGTTGTGCCGCCGCTTGCGGCAACCTTCTCCCAAACACCATTGTTAACGCCCAAAACTTTGCCGTTATCGGCAGAACTTACAGGCGGGAGTTTTTCTTCGGCAAGGCCGGGTTTTGCAAAAGCGTTCATTTATTTCCCTCCTTGCGGTATTCCGCTGTGCTGATGCCAAGGATAGCACCAAGCAGAGTGCAGACGATAGCCGTGGTCTTCGCCACTTCGTCCGCGAAAGGCCAACCCCAAATAGCCGCAAGACCGACATAGGCCGTGGCAAGCGCGGGGAGGACAATAATGACAACCCACTTGAGGATGTCGTACACTTTGTCGGGAAGTTTCATAATCATGCTCCTTTTAGATTTTTAATCTCGTTCTTGATGACGGCGATGTCCGTCTGAATTTCGCTGAACCGTTCAGCGTAAGAGTTGTGTATCCGCAACTGGTTTTCGATTGTGGAAAGCCTGTCCTCTTGCCGTGCGTCACGCACAGCGTCATCCACTTTGCGCTTTTCTGCTTGCTGATGGGAGATGAGCCATTGACCAACCACGGAGCAAACCCCCGCGATAATGGCTACGATAATCGCATCACTCAATGTTATCACCCCCGTCATGTGTTGATAAGACCAACCACATGGTCATAGATATTGCGGATAATGCCCTCTTTTTTAACTCTATAGAGTTTGCCGCTGATGCTCCAAGTGCTTTTGGTTTGGTTAACCTTTGCGGCGTTTCCCGTGGAGAAGTATGTCGTTGAGCATCTTGTGGAAACTGTAGGCGTTTTTATCGTGACCGTTGGCGTATTGCTCGTTGAGTTGTTGAAAGTAGCGTTGGTCGCGCCGAAATAGATGCCGTATGAAGCCGCCCACGAATAAGTGACAGAACCCGTTGTTGTGCCGTAATACCTTAAGAAGTTTGATGTATAAAGAGAAGTACAGGCGTTGCCGTCAAAGTTGTTGGCTTGGATGTTCGCAAAGGTTGACGGGCGTTTGGTGATTTGCTGAACAAGGTAGCACCGCGAAAACAGGAAATGTGCTTTCAGCGTAGGACTCGCGTTTGTGTAATCCATGTCGCACTTACATTCCCAAACAAGGTAGTATTCATAGTTCGACAAATCAGCAGAAAAGGTTTTAGCGGTTGCCGATGTCACAATGGTCTTTGCCGTGGTTGATGGTGTCCAAGTGGCAAAATCGGTGTTTGCAAGGGTGCTTGATACGGTGTAAACGCTACCATCTACAAGTTCGGCTTCAACGCCAAGCCAATCCATACTGCCGTTCATCGCGTAGAACTGTGCGTTACCGCCGCCTGTTTGCGGGATTATGATAGACGGAACTGATGGATAATCTGCCCCGGCTATGCTGATGTTATAGGCCACATAACCACCTCCCCGTTAGGAGATGGTAA
>CALFGU010000196.1 GCA_937877685.1 uncultured Prevotella sp. | reverse complement strand
AAAGTTGGCGCATCTTTGGGCTTGACTATCAACCTTGGCAAGACAACTTGGGAAAAGACTCCAGACGTTGCTGCTTTGATGGCAATGAACAAGGAACAAGTTGACGCTCTCAACGCTTCTTTGAAGGATCAACAAGATGAAAACGCTCGTCTCCGTGACCTCCTTGCAAACCAAAAGCCAGTTGAAAAGAAAGTTGTTGAAACTAAGACTGAATTTGCTAACATTTCACAATCTGTATTCTTCAACATCGGTTCTGCTAAGATCGCTAGCCGCAAGGATCTCGTTAACGTGAAGGAATTGGCAGAATATGCTAAGGAAAACAATGCTAAGGTCGTTGTGACAGGTTATGCAGACAACAAGACAGGTACAGCTGAATTCAACCAAGCATTGAGCGAAAAGCGTGCTAATGCAGTTGCTGACGAATTGGTAAATATGGGTGTAAGCCGCGACAACATCGTAGTTGAAGCTAAGGGAGGTGTAGACGATATCGCTCCATTCTCTTACAACCGTCGCGTAACAGTTAAGGTTCAGTAATCTATTTACACCTCAATAAACAAAGAGTTGTGCACTTATAGGTGCGCAACTCTTTTGTTTTATAATTAATCTAAGTGCAATAGACAAAACAAAAATACTCTTTGTCGAACGGATGTCTCATATCGGTGCGACAAAGAGTATTTTTGTTTACACAAATTCAGATATTGTTTTTAAACATACAAATCTTGGGTAGATAATTTCTAATATTATTCTCAGAACAAACGAATCTTGTGTAAACTCTTTTTGATATTATTCTCGGAACGAAAGTATTAGCGGTGTTTCTACCAAATAAAAAGAGCCTGAACCATGTTCAAGCTCTTAAATTTTGTGCGACTCTTGGAATTATTCGCCAGGAACGATTGCACCAGAGGGACAAACGTCTGCGCAAGTACCGCAATCAACGCAAGAATTGGGGTCGATAGAATACTTTTCGCCTTCAGAAATAGCACCAGAGGGACATTCGTCAATACAAGTACCGCATGCGATACAATCGTCTGTAATTACGTAAGCCATAATTGTAAGTTTTAAATGAGTGATTTGTTATGTTTATGTCTTGTTGTTTTCCTTTGTCTTGCAAAGATACACCGACCCGTCCAATAAACAAACTAAAACCTACTTTTTTTAAGCATCTTCCCCAAAGTTTTTCTTGCCATCTCCCAGAATTGAGTTAATTTTGCAACGTAGAGGGGGTGTGGTTTTACGGCATCAAAGAAAGTAAGACTTGTGAGATATCGCTCACACCTCCAAAATTAGAACCTTTAATCATGAGATACTTCTTCATCCTCCTGTCCTTCATCTCCGTGAGCATATTTGCTCAGGAACGCAAGGTGCAAAACAAACCCTTTATCGACGAACGCCGTTTCCACTACGGATTCTTCTTTGGCATTCACGACCAAGGCATTGAATTTGAAAACAATGGTTATATCGATCCCGCAACGGGCGCTCAGTGGAGCGTTGAAAACGACAAGATGAACCTTGGATTCACTGTGGGCGTCTTAGGTGACTGGCGCATCAATCGCTATGTCGCATTGCGCCTGCAACCATCCCTTCATTTTGGCAGTAAACACCTAAGTTTTTACGACCATAGTTCGGGAAAGAAGGAATCTCAAGACATGAAGTCGGCCTTGATTTCATTGCCCGTTAACGTAAAACTTGCAGGTCCACGTTTTAATAACTACCGCCCCTACGTCATTGGAGGTATCAGCGCAAATTACGACTTGACGGCAAAGAAGCATACCTTGTTGCGCACCGACCCCCTCTCCTTCTGCCTTGAAGCAGGTTTGGGGTGCGATTTCTACTTACCTTTCTTCAAGATGATTCCTGAATTAAAATTCAGTTTCGGACTTAACGACATTCTGAAGAAGGACCGTAGCGACCTGCTGGATTCTTCGCAACAGGTCTTCACACAAAGCGTCAATAAGGCAAATATGAATATGATGACGCTGACACTTTACTTTGAATAGGCAACTCACAAACTTTAATATCATGAACAAACGATTTTTTGAACCTTGCATCGGCAAGAACTTTAACGAAGGAATCAATGGAAAGAAAGTATTGGTTTTAGGCGCAAGTTTTTATTGCCCACACACATGCTGTCAGTTTCATAATGAGTGTACGAGCAGAGAAAAGAAAGACAGCAGCGCCTATGATTTAATTTGTCCAGATTACAACAAAGATGGAGAAACTTGCTCTCTGTCTAACAGCCCTTTCTACGAATTAGACGAACAATACAATACGTACAAGAATTTTGCACGTGCTATGACCAATTGCCTTCATGGTAGCGTGCATGAAAACTTTTACAAAGACTTTTGGGATAAAGTTGCGTTTACCAATTTCGTTCAATTTTTCCTACCCTCATGGGAAACTTTACCCTCCGATTGCACAGAAAGGGACCTGGACGCACTGCGTGAAGTCATTGAAATGCTTCATCCTGACGTTGTCATTATTTGGGGATGCGTTACGAAATATCCAATTATTGAGCGCTTCTGTTATGACTTTAACACCAACACAACTGATGGATACATCTACCATTCCAACGCTTTTGGGCACAAGGAAGTAACATTCCTAAACACGTATCACCCCTCTTACACCAAGTTTTTAGACAATGGCCTTTTAGAAAAATACGTTAAAGAGGTTTTTGGTCAGTAACTACACATTCACATCTTTATCTAAAAATGGGTGTCCTACGAACTTTTAACCGTAGGACACCCATTTTTTATGCTCTATGCTAATCCATGCGCACAGCCTTCGTCACGTTTTCAATCTTACGTAAGGCGTCACACACCATGTGAATATCATCAACGTGATAGACACTAACGAGGAGCGAGCCCTCAAAGATGCCGTCGTTTGTCTTCAACGTAATTTCCTTTACGAGGAACTGCTGGAGGGTTTCAAAGCAGTCTGCGATGCTGTGAAGAACCCCCTTGGCATCTACACCACGCACGAAGATACGCGTGTCAAAGTAGCGCTGGCGTCCAGTATTCCAAGAGCAGGCTATAATATTATTGCCGTGGCGCGTCTTATACTTATTTGCTGTTTCGCATTGACGACGGTGGATTTCAAGAGTACCGTTTTCTGTGATATAACCAAGAACGTCATCTCCTGGTACCACATTACAACATGAACTAAATGTGCAATGCTGCAAGTTACCCTCGTCAAGCGCAAGAACTTTCTTCTTGTTCAGCGCCTTTACAAATTCGCGTGTTTCAAGAGTTGCTGCATCTTCCGTGAGCGAAACCGCCTCTTCTTCCTTTGACTTGTTAAGGAATGTCAGGAACTTGCGCCAACCATTGTTAGAATTCTTTCCTGTCAAGCGGTCAACATCAGCCTCAGTGAGTACCACCTGCTTCTCAGCAACAGCAAGAAACAACTCGTCACGAGTCTTCACGCCATATTGCTTACAAAGTTTTTCAACAATGTTCGTGTTATACGCCAGGTCATGAGTTTCCAAAAATTCCTTCAGCAACTGTTCGCCCTTCGCTTCCTTTTCACGACGCTCACGGCGTAAGATGGCTTGAATCTTTCCGCGAGCCTTTGCTGACGTAGCAAAGTTTAACCACTCGGGTTGCACATGCTGTGTCTTTGAAGTGAGGATTTCGATTTGGTCACCGCTTTTGAGTTGGTAACTCAAGGGTTCGAGTTTGTGGTTAACCTTGGCTCCGAAACAGTGACTACCAAGGAAGGAGTGGATAGAGAAAGCAAAGTCAAGCACAGTGCTACCTGCGGGCATCGTTTTGATTTCTCCCTTCGGCGTGAAGACTAAGATTTCACGGGCATAGAGGTTCAATTTAATCGTGTCAAGCAAGTCGAGCGTGTCAGGCTGAGGGTCGTCCAAGATTTCCTTAATGGAGTTGAGCCAACCGTCAAGTTCCGTTGCGTCATACTCAGAACCGGGCGCCTTATACTTCCAATGCGCCGCAAAACCTTGCTCAGCAATGTCATCCATTCTGTCAGAGCGAATCTGCACTTCAATCCACTTACCACTACTACTCATAAACGTGTTGTGGAGTGCCTGATAACCGTTAGCCTTCGGCGAAGAGAGCCAATCGCGAAAGCGTGTCGGGTGCGGACGATAGATACTCGTGAGCGCAGCATAGATGCGGAAGCATTCGTTAATCTCTTCCTCACGATTCTGAGGCGTAAAGACAATGCGAATTGCCATAATGTCGAAGACCTCTTCGAAAGAAACCTTCTTCATCTGCATCTTTTTCCATATAGAATACGGACTCTTGATGCGCGCCTTAATTGAATACTGACAACCCATCTTATCCAGCGCCTCACGTATGGGCGGGATGAAATTATTAAAGTTGTCATCGAGTTCCATTTGCGAATTCTCCAACTTCTGAAGAATATCCTGATACGCCTCTGGGTGTTCGTACTTAAAACTTAGGTTTTCAAGTTCCGTCTTGATTTTGTTAAGCCCCAAACGGTCGGCAAGAGGCGCAAAGATGTATTGCGTTTCGCCCGCAATCTTATATTGCTTTGAGGGCAACATAGATTCGAGGGTGCGCATGTTATGCACACGGTCAGAAATCTTAATGAGAATCACACGAATATCATCGCTCATCGTGAGCAGAAGTTTCTTAAATGTCTCTGCCTGCAAAGATGCGCGGTCGCCAAAGATACCTCCAGAGATTTTTGTGACACCCTCTACGATGTTTGCCACTTTTGGTCCGAAGAGGTTGCAGAGATCCTCATTCGTGTAATCCGTGTCCTCCTCCACGT
Organism: uncultured Prevotella sp.; assembly: GCA_937877685.1. Lineage (GTDB taxonomy): Bacteria > Bacteroidota > Bacteroidia > Bacteroidales > Bacteroidaceae > Alloprevotella. The sequence goes on along the minus strand of CALFGU010000196.1, from coordinate 11,166 downwards.
CATGCAGAAGAGCGGCACAGATAGAGGTTGACCCCAATCCAATTTCCTCACAAGCCACCTGAGCAACGGCTATGGGGTGAAGAATATAGGGTTCGCCCGAACGACGACGCACTCCCTTGTGCGCCTGTTTAGCAAAGTTAAATGCCTTAGTGATAATATCGACCTTACCTCGGTGGTTGGAAGCCAGATAAGTGTCTATCAACTTCTGAAAAGCAGCATTTATAAGGATTTCATCCTGTATTTCTTGCGGAGTTAAGGGTTTGTCGGACATAGCTTTGAATTTGCGTTGTACATTTGGGATGCGCGAAGCGGTATGAACGTCATGCGCACCACAAATGGTATGATTAACTATTTAAAGTCCTACTTCACACGAAGTTTTCTACCTACTCGGATATTGTTATTCTTAAGCCCGTTCAAGCGTTTGATTTTTGCAACGGTCGTGCGGTTTCTCTTTGCGATGCCACCAAGAGTGTCGCCCTTGCGTACGGTCACATAAACGGGTTTATTCTTCGGTTCCGATTTCTTTGGTTTCTGAGGAGTGACGGCAGGAGTCGTTGTTGTAGTAGCAACAGTCTGCTCCCCTACTTCAACTTCCTTACGACGCTTGAAGAATTCGTCATAACGGTGATCGTAAATCGTATCCCCCAGGTCAATAAAGGTTAAGATTTTTTCCTGAGGCAAGCGCAACGCATAGGGTTTCACCTCCCCGGGAATCTGGTCCATTTTATATTGCGGATTCAACGCACGAATGGCTTCCTTATCAATATCACAGAGGTCAGCTATCTGTTCGAAATGCAAATTTCGGTTAATCATCACCGTGTCTGTAGCAATGGGATAAGCCGTACGCAGAGGTTCAATCTGATGTTCGCAATAATAATACATGGCATAGTTTGCCGCAATGAAGGCAGGCACATAACCACGCGTTTCTGTAGGAAGGTAAGGATAGATTTTCCAATAATCTGTAGAACCTCCCGCGCGGTGAATGGCCTTATTCACATTGCCGGGACCACAATTGTAGGCAGCAATTACAAGATTCCAATCCTTATAAATGCCATAGAGTTCCTTCAACATCTGTGCGGCTGCCCATGTTGACTTTACAGGATCCTGACGTTCATCAACGAGACTGTTTACTTCCAGTCCGTAACGCTGCCCCGTAGCCAAGAGGAATTGCCAAAGACCTACGGCTCCCGCCTTACTACGTGCCGTGGGGTTGAGCGCAGATTCGATTACGGGCAGATACTTCAACTCCAAAGGTAAACCATTTGCCTCTAAAGCCTCCTCAAACATAGGAACGTAGAAATTACCTGCCGCAAGACAGAAACTAATCGTGCGACTGTTCTTCGTTGTATAGCGTTCGATGAATTCCTGCACAATACTATTGTAAGGGAATTCCATAATCCCCGGTATGCGACTCAAGCGCTCGGCATAATCTTCAGGAGTTAAGTTTGACAAATACTCCGTCGTTATCATTTCTTCCTCAGGGAAGAGATATTGACGCGAATTCCATTGCATCATCAAGGAATCTACACTCAACAACATCCCTTCGGGGAGTCCTATGCGTTCATCAGCGCCCATCGCATCGTCATGAACGGTGATGACTTCCGTTTGTTGCGCCATCAATGTGGAACAACAAGCAGAAGAAGCAAAGAGTAATGTAAATAATCTATTCTTAAGAGACATTTTATAAATTTTAGCGGATGGTAGGTTTGAAATAAGCAACACTACACTCAAGAATTTCAACCGAACATGTCTTGCTAAGCCTGCACAAACATGCTCTTGAAAAACCTGGTCTTTGGAGGGGTGTAAAAAGATTCTATATCTTTTGTTCACGTTAGTATTTCTTTTCGAAATCTTCATAATACTTTTTCCCGCAATTCTAATTTAGGAACTACGAAGCGAAACTCTCGCTCCTTACACTCCTTTCTTACGTGTCAAAACTCCCGGTTAGTTCTAAAAGTTTATGGAACACCCAACGCCATACGACTGTTGCTGCATGCGCATATCCTGAGGATTGGTGTTAATCACCGTTGGTTCAAGGCGCATTGTGAGGTCGGGGGTTATGTCAAACTCCGAGAGTTGCGCATCTACGTAAGCATCTATCACGGAAAGGATATACACCCCCGCAAAGCAGAAAACGGAGAGGTCACGCCAACGTCTGTACGTGTTCTTCTTATTCTTGAAGATTTCCTTATAGCGATCCTCTCTGCCCGTAATGTCAAAGTTGGGGGGCAAAAAGTCCTTGTAACTCTGCGTTGCCGGATTGTCATCCATAATGTCGAGATAGGCCTGAGAATAATCGCTATACATCTGCTGATTCCACGTAAAGGCATACGTACATCCCAAGAAACCACCATAGACCAAGGGCAACTTCCAATACTTACGGTTGTAGATTTGCCCCGCTCCGGGAATCACGAGCGCCAACCACAATGCGCGCTGAGGGTCGGGCACAAACTGCGCCTTCCTTAAGTCGCGCTCTTGCTTCTTCAGTTGCTTTTCGTCGATAGGAAACTTGATGTTTATCGTATCGACCTTAATGGTGTCTGCCATGTAAGGGACTTGCGCCAACGAGTCTGTTTCAAGGGTCATTGCGACGGGTGCTGCGGTCACAGAATCACTCTTCACAACGGGACTCACCTTAACATCCAAGAGTCGTGCTTGCGCTGTTGCCACTTGCAGACCAACACCAGTGAGGCAAAGAATTATAAGCGTAAATAATCGTTTCATCATAGTTTGAAAATCACTCAACCCCTCATTTTGTCGAAGAGTTCGATAATTCGCGTCAATTCCTCTTCATTTTCGAAGGGGATGCTGATTTTACCTTTCCCTTGTTGTGAGCAGGTCATCTGAACTTTTGTTTTGAAGAAGTCAGAGAGTTGCGTTTTCAACACCTTAAACTCTTCAGGAAGCAACACCTTCTTGTCTTGAAGTGTGCGCTTGCCGCTCTTCACTGCTTCACCGGCATTAATTTGCGCCACCATTTCTTCTATCTGACGCACAGAGTAGCCCTTTTCAAGCACTTCCTTGAAAAACTTCACCTGCATCGCGGGATCAGCAAGCGAAAGCAAAGCGCGTGCATGCCCCTTGTCTATCTGGCGGTTTTTAATGGCCATCTGCACCTGTGCAGGAAGTTTGAGCAAGCGAAGCGTGTTGGCAATTGTAGCACGATTTTTACCAATCTTCTCACTCAATTCTTCTTGCTTAAGGTTGTAACGCTCAATCAAGTGCTGATATGCAAGGGCCACTTCAATAGGATTGAGTTCTTCGCGCTGAATATTCTCCACCAAGGCCATCTGCATCATGTTTTCATCATCAGCAGTGCGAATATAGGCAGGGATACGCTGGATTCCCGCCATCTGTGAAGCGCGCCAACGACGCTCTCCGGCAATAATCTGATAGCGGTCGTCGCTTAATTGGCGAAGCGTGATGGGTTGGATAATTCCAAAGTTTCGTATCGAATCAGCAAGTTCCTCCAAGGCTTTCTCGTCAAATTCTCGGCGAGGCTGATTGGGGTTTGCTTCTATTTGTGAGAGCGCAATTTCGCTAATGGATGACGAACCACTGGTTTCTACTTCTTCTTGTGTAGAAATCAAGGCGTCTAATCCGCGACCAAGCGCTGCATATTTCTTCTTGATTGCCATATTTGAGAGTTATAGTCTTGAGGTCATAAGGTTCGGAGGTTCTAAGGTTAAGAAGTTCTGAGGTTCTGAGGTTAAGAAGCCTCGTTAAACCTTAAACGTTAACCATTAACCGTTCGTCGTTAACCATTAACCGTTCATCGTTAACCATTAACCGTTCATCGTTAACCGTTAACCTTGATTCTTACTAATAATTTCCTTTGCCAAAGCCAAGTGATTCTTAGCCCCTGTTGAGTCAGCGTCATAAAGGATTACGGGCAAGCCATGCGAGGGCGCTTCCGAGAGTTTCACGTTGCGCTGAATGACAGTTTTGAACACGAGTTCCTGGAAGTGGCGCTTCACTTCGTCATAGATTTGATTTGCCAAGCGCAAACGTGAATCGTACATGGTCAACAAGAAACCTTCAATCGAGAGTGAGGGATTCGTCTTGCGCTTAATGATGCGAATGGTGTCAAGGAGTTTTGAGATTCCTTCCAATGCAAAATATTCACACTGTACGGGAATAATCACCGAGTCAGCCGCCGTAAGCGCATTGACTACCATAAGCCCTAGCGAAGGAGAACAGTCGATAAGTATGTAGTCATACTCTGCTTTGATAGGTGCTAATACATTCTTGAAAACGCGTTCGCGGTTCTTGAAATTCAGCATTTCAATTTCCGCACCTACAAGGTCTATGTGTGAAGGTATAATGTCAAGATTTTCTATGTCTGTTGTGTAGATGGCTTCGCGTACGTCAATCTTGTTTACAAGACATTGGTAAATGGATGCGTCAATCTGACTCAAGTCCACGCCCAAACCCGAAGAGGCATTCGCCTGAGGGTCGGCATCAATGAGCAACACTTTCTTTTCAAGTGTGGCCAAAGATGCAGCAAGATTCATCGAAGTGGTGGTCTTACCTACCCCACCTTTTTGGTTTACTAAAGCAATAATTTTTCCCATTATTTTCTGTTTAGGAGTGCTTCAAATTAGTGCCAAAAGGGCACTTTTACGGATTTTGCAAAGATACTTATTTTTTCTTATATGAGTCTTGCTTAAAGAATAAATTACTACTTTTGTCGGAAAATAAAACAAAGACTCTGGTTTCTTACTGACCGCAACGAGCGATTAAGCCTCCAGAACTTCAGAAATTCTTTACATCTATGCGACCTCTCATACTCATTTCAAACGATGACGGTTACACCGCCAAAGGTATCAATTTCCTCATAGAAACCCTCCGTCCCTACGCCGACCTTTACGTAATGGCGCCCGATGGTCCTCGCTCTGGCGGAAGTTGCGCTATAACATCTTCAGTTCCTTTACGTTATCGCACTATTAAGGAAGAAGAAGGACTCACCATTTGTGCTTGCACGGGCACTCCTGCCGACTGCATTAAAGTTGCGCTTAATGACGCCATGACGCGTCGCCCAGACATGGTCATCGGAGGCATTAACCATGGTGACAATTCGGCAGTTAATGCGCATTATTCAGGAACGATGGGCGTTTGTTACGAAGGTGCGATGTCGGGATTCCCTTCTATCGCTTTTTCATTGGATAATCACAGTTCAAATGCGGATTTTACGCCCTTAAAATCTTACATCGTTGACATCACTTTGAAGGTTTTAAACGAGGGATTGCCTCACTTCACTTGCCTTAACGTTAACTTCCCCAACACGGCGGAATGTAAGGGCATCAAGGTGTGTCGCATGGGGATTAGTCGTTGGGTTAAGGAGACCAACAAGTGTTTCCATCCCACAACGAAGCAACCCTATCTTTGGCTGGTGGGAAACCGCGAAAATCTTGAACCTAAAGCGACCGACACTGATATTTGGGCGCTCGAAAACAACTATGTTGCCGTGACGCCCGTGACACTTGACGTGACGGATTACGCGTTATTGAAGTCCTTCAGTTTTGACTAACAGACAAGGATTCAGAACTTCGAAAAACAAAGATAGACTTACGGCGCACAAAGTCTCTAATTCGGCGCACAAAGTCTCAAATTGTTGCGCCTCTTTCTTAGTTTATTCTCCCCTCTTCTAACCTGCTTATTTTCAAGCGTTCACCACGCCCATTTTTCTCGCATGAAATATTTTCTCATCGTAGGTGAAGCCAGCGGCGATCTCCATGCTGCTCACCTCATGCAAGCCCTAAAACAAAACGACCCGCACGCAGATTTTCGCTTCTATGGAGGCGACGAAATGCAGCGAGTTGGAGGCACACTTTTGTGCCACTACAAGCACCTTGCTTATATGGGATTCATCCCCGTTTTGCTTCACTTACGCACGATTCTCAAGGGCATGGCGCGCTGTAAGGCAGAGATTGCGGAGTGGCGCCCTGATTGCGTAATTTTGGTGGATTATCCGGGCTTCAATCTGAAGATTGCAAAGTACGTCAAGACGCAAAATATTTGCCCTGTCTATTACTACATCTCGCCCAAGATTTGGGCTTGGAAGGAACACCGAATCAAGGACATCCGTGCCTATGTTGACCGCCTGTTTTCGATACTTCCGTTTGAGGTGGACTTCTTTGAGGGGAAACATCACTATCCCATTTCCTACGTAGGTAATCCTACGGTGGACGAAATCAGTCAGTTCCGCGCTTCTTACGCGGAGACGTTCGAGGATTTTTGTAAGCAGAATGACCTTGACACGAAGCGTCCCATCATTGCCTTACTTGCGGGCAGCCGTAAGCAGGAAATTAAGGACAATCTCTGCCGTATGTGTGAGGCAGCGGCACCTTATGTGGAGCAAGGGTATCAGTTGGTGTTGGCAGGCGCACCTTCTATCACACAGGAGTATTACGGCCACACGCTTCAACGACTGAAATGGTCGGATGAGCGTTTGCCGCGCATCCTTCGCTCACAGACTTACCCCCTACTCTCTCATGCCACGGCGGCACTCGTCACTTCGGGCACAGCTGCTCTTGAAACGGGACTCTTCCGTGTGCCTCAAGTGGTGTGCTATTACGTTGCGGCGGGTAAAATCGTTTCCTTCTTGCGCCGCCATCTCTTGAAGGTGAAATACATTTCGTTAGTCAATCTCGTGGCTAACCGCGAAGTGGTTCCCGAACTCGTTGCCGACGGCATGAATGTCAAAAATGTGCGCCAACATCTCGCGGAAATCCTCCCTGGAGGCACAGCACGCGAAGCGCAACTCAAGGGGTATGAAGAAATGGCAACCTTGCTTGGCGCACCTGGCGCTCCAGAGCGCGCGGCTAAGGAAATCATCCAACGATTACAGAAGGCGTAACTCCCACGCGACTAACAATAAAACAAACGACCCATCCAGTGATTTTAATGTTTCACTAGATGGGTCGTTTGTCTGTTATTGCGCTATGTTGCAGCGTCTTATTCCACAACAGTTCCGTCGGGAGCAATCTTAACAATAAGATCGGGAGTTCCTGCCTTCTCTAAATCGACTTCATAGAAGTTGCCCGTGGGTGTTTCTACCCAATCTACGTCATCTACATGATAGTCGGCATAGTTCGTAGCAAGACAAGTTGCAACGGGTTCGGGAAGCGGACCAACATGGTCGGTTTCTGTGCGCACCCACTGTCCTTCGGGGGTGAACCAAGCATCATAATGTTTTGACGCTTGATAGAATTCCGCCTTGATATAAGGGCCTTCTATTTCCCATTCATAGGGTTCCACCTGCGGGTAAAGGTTTTGGAAAGCATTGTGAACCGCTTCCGTGACGAAGTTAAAGTTATTGTCGTCATCGTCACACGAAACCAGCACGGCTGGAACTGCAAAGAGCAGCAGGGCGAAGACATAATGTTTAGTTTTCATGGTAATTAGATTTGAGGTTGTTAGAAAGACGTTAGATTAGTGGTATTCGATTTCGGTTAGTGTTTCATTCATTATCAATCAAATCTAGTTTTCGTTTTATGAGTTGCGATATGTTGTCAATCGTTTAAAGGTCAATGTCAACAACCTGGAACTTCTTATTGAACGTTACTTCTGTGCCGTTCTCAAGGTTTACTTCATAACGACCGTTTTCACGTTCCACTTTCTTTACATGGGCATTGGGGAAACTGCTCTTGAGATACGTTGTGATTTGTGTGGGAAGCACGTTTGCGGGAACGTAACCTGTCTTGCACACAACGTCAGTCCATTGTCCCTTACTGTCGAATTCCAAATGCGTACCATTGTTAAGAACAACGTCATAACTCTTTTGCAAAACGTCCTTTTCAAGAGTAGTCAACGTTACTTGAGCATCTGCAAAATGTGTTTTAACAAACTGTTGTGCCTGTGCGGGAAGTTGATCGAAAGCAATGGGTCTTGCGTTGTCGGCTGAAGCGTTAAAAACTGAAACTGCAAAGCAGAATGCTGTAACTGTCAAATTTCTGAATAAATTCTTCATAGTGAATAGTGATTTTAAGTAATTAGAGGATTGTTTTTAGAGTTGTATAAATTTCGTTTTTAGTGTTCTTTATTTCTGTTTGATGTTGCAAAGGTAAGGAGGAGTATTTAAACTAAAAGTGTTAAAACTGTTAATTTTCCTTTCGTGAAACATACTTTAACTTTCTGGTAATGAATTGTAAAATTCTGTTACACCCTTCAAGCATCAAGCATCTAACAACACCAAAGTGATGAGTCTTGAGATGATTACTATCTATTGGTTTACGATGCAAAGGTAAGAAGGGTTTTCCTATTAAACAAACAGATTATATCTATACAGAAATAGGCAAAATCTATAACGACAGAAGACCGAGCCAATGACTCGGTCTTCTTCCTTAGTGTTTACGGGGGATTGCGAGGATTGAGGGAAGGATGTGTTTCCTACAAAACGTCACATCTGCAACTTGATTTTATTCCCCAAACTTTTTTGTCAACCACTTTCTGACGGGCATATCGTAACATTTCATAAGCACAATTGCAAGGAGAATGCTTCCGCCCATCACGCAGAGGGATTGCCACGGCGCTGACGCAAAGTTATATTGTTCGTTGGCAATAAGTCCGGCATAGAAGAGGTACATGAGCGGATAATGAACCGTATAAAGTGGGTAAGAGAGTTCGCCAAGGAAGGTTGCAATACGGTTCGTACCTGCTCCAACTGACGTGCATGAAGCAGCAAGCAACACGATTGCGGGGAAGATAAGCATGATGCACGTCATTTCAAACACGCCGTTCATGCAAAGGGGTTGCATCGCCTCAATGTAAGGCACGGCAAAGAGCGCAACAAGCAAAATGGAGCACAACCAAAAGGCACCACGCACAGGGCGAGGTTTAAATGTGCGCGAAAGCAACATCCCAAGCGTAAAGGGGAAGAGCATGCGCAACAAACCTCCACAGAAATTTACCGTGTCAAGCGTCCAACCCACTCCAATACTTCCGTATTCAGAAATGTTAAATGTGGCAAACCAAAAGAAGGTTATGCCGAGGAGCGCAACAAAAACGGCAAGCACTTTGGTTGATAAACGGCGCAACAAAAGCCCGTAGAGCAAGTTGCCAATGTATTCAAAGAAGAGCGACCAGTAAGGTCCGTTGAGCGGAAAGAGTTCGCCGTTACCGCGCACCTCATAACTTCCTCCCGGAGTGGCTGGAACGAACAAGAAGGTGAGGCCGAGGCACAACAAGACCTGAGCGAGCGACACCGATTCGCCACTCCACGTGACGCCTCCCTGAATTAGGAACGTCACAGCACCTATGATTGCCCCAACTATGAGCATGGGGTGCAAGCGAATGAGACGGCGCTTGATGAAATTGCCGATGGTGAGCCCTTGATTCCAACGATCGTCGTAAGCATAGGCAATAACGAAGCCCGAAAGGAGGAAGAAAAAGTCCACCGCGAGATATCCGTGGTTGAAAGAGCGGATGATGCCATCGCCCGCGCCATTCGTGGCCTCGGCAAAGGCAAACCCTTCGTTCACATGGTACCATAGCACCGCTAAAGCCGCAACTCCGCGAAGTCCATCAAGAAGGGCGAAGTGAGGTTTCTGTTTGAGCATGAATTGTGAAATAGTTTTTAGTGGATGGTTGCTACTAAAGTGTATAAAAAAGACAAATGCTCACCACCCCATGAGCGAGGTGGGAGCGTTTGTCGGAATGATTGCATGCACCAAGAATTACATCTATTTATATATGAAGTATATGCGTAGGCATATTTAATATATATACAGGCATATTTGTCATACGCTCAACAATAAGTATTATTGCGCCTCCAATAAGTAATATTGGGCGTCGGATAAGTATTACAGGAATGCGTATGTCTATTATTAAAATGCGTGTAACTCGGTGCGCACGTTATTTTACTGACGTGAGAAGCGGAATCCCTTGAAGTATGCCTTCACTTCTTCACCTGAAGTGTTGGTGATGCGAATCTTTTGCGCCTTCATGCCAGAGAGTTCACCACCAGTGTGGATAACAGTGTCATCTGCTGAGTAATGGAGAAGGCTAACCTTACGCCAATTGCCATCTTCTCCCTGAAGTTCGAGCGTAAACTTCTCAGCCACGCCCTTCACACCAAAGTTGAAGTCCATGCCCTGGAATGTAACAGGTGTCTCGCTCTCAATCATGAGCTCGCCGCCTGCCTGCCAGTTGATGACCTCGAGTGCCGATGCAATCTCCACTCTGTCGCCGTTGAGCTTCACAGGGAGCAATGCAAGCTGTTTTACGGTTGAAGTGAGCTTGTATGGGTTGTACTCGGCATTCTTGTCAAGGTCGGTGCCGTGTGTAGCGTTGTACTCCTCGGTTGCCTGTGCAAACACCTTGTTTAATGTTGGCAACATAACCTTTGTACCAATCTTTGTGCCAATCTGGTATGGGTGACGCATTGCCTTGTTGTTCTCAAGGTCGAACATCTGCTTCTGCAATGAACGTGCCTGTTGGTAAAGGTTCTCGAATGTTACAAAGTTGCTTGATGTCTGGCTTGCATCCGACAACATTCTCATCAGGCATACAGCACCACCATATGCAGCAAGGTTCTTGCCCTGTATGAGCCATGGACGTAGTTCGTGCAACAGTTGTGGATTGCTGTTATCGTTAAGCAGAATGTCACAAGCTAATCCAAGTTCGTAGCATGCAGAGTTCAACATACCCACTGAATAGAAATCGCCGGCGAGAGCCTTTTCCACTATGTCCTTAAGCTCTTCACCCTCTTCTCTGCGGAATCCGTGTCCGTTAGGTCCAAGATCCTTGTTGTAAAGTGCAAAGATGCGTAGCGCCTCGTGGTTGCTTGGCAAGATGTCCTTAATACTCTTTTCCCAGTTGCTCTTATAGTCGTATGCCTCCATGTTCCAGCAGTAGTCAGCAATGCCATAGAGTGAAATCTTTGATGTCTCGGCATACTCCATAGGAGTCATACCACCCAATGCCTCCAGGGGCTCATCTGACATACCGTCACCCAAAATAACGATATATTTCATCATCGCATCCCCCGTTTCCATATTCAACAGCTGCCGGGGGCATTGGTTGCACCTCGGCATTTTTAACATAATACCACTTATGCCCAGCAAAAACAATATAGAAATATGCAATAATTTGCTTGTTAATTTACCGGCTTTTCGGCCAAAATGTATGACCGGGCCTTTTCTGGCACAAACTGCTCACATATCC